>JBPCWF010000363.1:0-3351 GCA_051009775.1 Hyphomicrobiales bacterium
GTTGTAGTGCTTGCCCCAGAGCGTGTTGGCCGGGTTCAGGTTCTCGAAATTGTCGACCAGGTGGGCGCCGTCGAAGATGCCGTTCCCGATGTCGCCGGCGAAGGTCGTGAGCCAGGTGCCGCCCAGCAGTCCGCCGGTGTAGCGCATCGGATCCTTGCCGCGCACGCCGGCCCAGTAAGACAGCGGCGAGCCGGCGATCAGCAGCGGGCCCATGGCATCCGGAGCGACGGCCGCCAGCATCATTATCGCCCAGCCGGCCTGGCAGTTGGCGATGACGCAGGGCTTGCCCTCGGTGGACGGGTGCAGCTCCTTGACGCGCTCGAGGAAGGCGAGCTCCGCGCGGCCGATGTCCTCGATCGTCTGGCCCGGCATGGGCTCGGTCAGGAAACCGATGAAATAGCAGGGATGGCCTGCATTCAGGATGGCGCCGACCTGACTATCCGGCTTGAAGCCGCCGACTCCCGGGCCGTGCCCGGCGCGCGGATCGACCACGACGAAGGGGCGTTTGTTTTCGTCGACCTCGACGTCGTCCGGGGGCACGACCCGAACGAGCCCGTAGTTGACCGGACGCGCCAACTCGCGCCCGTCCATGACTTTCTCGAAGTCGTATCGAAGGACGTGCTGGACCGGCTTGGCCGCGTGCTCGAGGTACTGGTTTCCGCGCTGGCGCATAACGTCCAGGAACAGCACGTTGCGCTGCCAGCAATCCGTGGCGTAATCCCAATATGCCTGCCACAGCGGCAGAGGCGTGGAATTGTCACGATCGCCACCCGTCGTTTGAGTCTCTGACAACGCCATAATCTAACTCCCAAGCCATTCGTTTGAACTACGGACGCAAATGTCCAAGGTACTTTGATAGCCGCACTTACTAACCGGACCAGGTGACAGTTTCATGTTACCGCTCTCATGAGCACAGGCGGATAGAAGCCATTGACACAATCTATCATCCGCTGCTGTCCGCCGCGCTCAGCCAAACTCGCCACCCATTCAAGCGACGACGCGGCATCTGCCAAAGGCGAAAGCCGAGCCAACGATGGCAATGAATGCCGCTATTCCGCTGAGCGAAAACTACCGAGGCGCCTGCGCCGGTCATTGATGTGAGTCAATCTGCGCCTAAGCCTTGGCATGTGGGCTTCTGGCAGTGCGCACCAAAGGCGCGGATCACCGGCGAAAAACGGCCCCAACCGGCGTGCTATGCATTGACCCGATAGCTGCCATGCGAGTTTGTCGGCTTTGTGCGTACCTCTCTATGGCGGGCGGAAGTGCGGCCAAGAGCTGAGACACTGTATGCGTCTTTTCCCGCTTTTGGCACGTTTTCCCCGCGCCGCGGCCAGCTTGAGAAGGTCTGAAGTTGGGTACTAACCGGACATTCCTCGTGACGACTTTCCAAACAGAATTATGAGTACGCGCTGACACGGTTCCGGCCAGATTGCCGGTCCCCGGGGCAGATTGCACAATATTTGCGCCTCGAGCGGCAATTTCTCCACTTTCGGTTGTCTTTATACCGGTGCATGCTTGCGCCCTCAGCGGTCGCATGCGCTCCCTCGGGCGCCGCGGCCGGAGGGGAAGCTCGAGGGGAGCGTCCTTGATCGACGGCACGGGGCAGTACACGCGCCAGGCGATGGCGGCACGATACGCCGCCTGGAATGCATCGGCCGGAGAAGCCGCCACGCACCTGCCAAAGGCCCGATCGAGACCGCAGCGGTGGACGATCCATCCTGTTGTGCCAGCCGGCCCGTCCTTGGACGCAGCCGGCCCCGCACCCATCCGAGCCCGTGTGCCGTCAACTTGAGACACTGGGGAGGAAACCCATGGAAAACTCACCTAACGCCAGGGCGCCGCATATCTGGGAGGCCCTGATAGCGCTGATCTCGCTGATGATCGGCATCGGCGCGTCGATTGCCTTTTTCGGCACCGATCCGCATATCCCGATGCTCCTGGGCGTCGCGGTCGCCTGCGTCATCGCGTGGCGTTGCGGCTTCACCTGGCAGACCATGCAGGACGGCATGGTCGCCGGCATCAACAATGCCCTGCCGGCGGTCATCATTCTCTTGATCATCGGTATCCTGATCGCGATCTGGATCCAGGCCGGCGTCGTCCCGACCCTGATCTATTACGGCCTCAAGATCCTGAGCCCGGCCGTGTTCCTGCCCGCCGCCCTGATCATCTGCGCCCTGACGTCGCTTGCCACCGGAACCAGCTGGGGCACGACCGGCACCATCGGCGTCGCCCTGATGGGCGTCGGCGGCGGCCTGGGCCTGCCCCTGCCGGTGGTCGCCGGCGCGGTTCTGTCGGGCGCCTATTTCGGCGATAAGATGTCGCCCTTGTCCGACACCACCAACATGGCGCCGGCCATGGTCGGCACCGACCTCTACACCCACATCAAGCACATGTCCTACACCACCGGCGTCGCCTTCGGGCTGACCTTCATCATCGAAGTGGTGCTCGGACTGACGCTCAGCGCGGAAGGCTCCGACCTGACCAAGGTGACGGAGATCCTCGCCACGCTCGAGACCAGTTATTCGATCAACCTGATCCTGCTCCTGCCGCCGCTGCTCGTGATGGTCGTGGCCTACAGGAAGGTGCCGGCGATACCGGGCATCGCCTCGGGCCTCTTTGCCGCGGTGATCCTGTCCATCATCATGCAGGGCACCGGCTACAAGGAGCTGGTTTCGGTCGGGTTCAGCGGCTTCAAGTCCGAGACCGGGGTGGCGGCGGTCGACACGCTGCTGTCGCGCGGCGGCCTGGAATCCATGCTCTACACGATCAGCCTGGTGCTCTGCGCCATGATGTTCGGCGGCGTGATGGAGCGCACCGGGCAGCTCAAGGTGCTGGCCAACGCGCTGCTCGAACGCGCCAAGTCGACCGGCTCGCTGATCTTCTCAACCGCGCTCACCGGCATCGGCACCAACCTGCTGCTGTGCGACCAGTATATGGCCATCGTGGTCACGGGACGCACCTATGCGGATGCCTACAGGGAACGCGGCCTGCATCCAAAGAACCTGTCGCGGGCAACCGAGGATTCAGCAACCGTGACCGCCAATCTGGTGCCCTGGAACTCCGGCGGCGCCTATCAGGCGGCCACCCTCGGCGTGGCGACGCTGGCCTATCTGCCGTTCAATTTCTTCTGCTGGCTGTCACCGATCGTGACCATCCTGTTCGGCGTCTTCGGCATCACGATCCACAAGCTGGAGAAGGACGCGGAAGAGGCCGCCGCACCGGCGGCCGTGACCGACACCTCGGAAGCGGCGCCGAACTGAGCGAACGTCTCGTGACGACCATGTCCGCCCGGCCCGGGGGCCGGGCGGGCCGGTTCCCACAACGTTGAGTTCGCTGCGGATCACATCAGAC
>JBPCWF010000364.1:0-5362 GCA_051009775.1 Hyphomicrobiales bacterium
ACCTGGTGGTCATTCGCGACCGCGTGGCGGACGCCCTCGCCAAGGGCGTATCGGTTCAGGACTTCATCGCCTCGCGCCCGACCAAAGATCTCGAAGATGCCTTCGGCGACGGCTACAAGGTTATAAAGGCCGAGCGGTTCCTCAAACTCGTCCATGCCGACATGAAGAAGGGCGACTAGAGCATCGTTCCTTCATATGGAATCATTTGACCGGCTTTTCGCGCCCGCTGGACGTCGTTAAGGCCCACTTGTGGTCACCCGGACCACGGCGTGGACCTTGCCTCGCCAGCAGACGCGAAAAGCCGGTCAAATGATCCCACATGAAGGAACGATGCTCTAATTACCGTAGCGTTCGCTCATCATGGCGAACAGGGCCCGGATCGCCTGCGCCTCGCCGCCCATCGGCCGGCCCGGGCGCGCCGTGGGCGTCCAGGCGAAAATGTCGAAATGAACATAGGCTCCGGCCTTCGAGACGAAGCGCTTGAGGAACAGGGCGGCCGTCACCGAGCCGGCGAAGCCGCCTTCCGAGATGTGATTGACATCGGCGATCTTGCTGTCCAGCCACCCGTCGTAGCGCGACCATAGCGGCATGCGCCAGATCGGGTCGTTCTGGGCGTCGCCATGCGCCGCGATGGTCTCTGCGAGGTCGTCATCGTCGGTGTAGAACGGCGGCAGGTCGGGCCCGAGCGCGACCCGCGCCGCACCAGTCAGGGTCGCCATGTCGATGAGGAGTTCGGGGCTCTCCGCGTCGGCCAGCGTCAGCGCGTCGGCCAGCACCAGCCGGCCTTCCGCATCGGTGTTGCCGATCTCGACCGTCATTCCGTTGCGGCTCGGCAGCACATCGCCCGGCCGGAACGCGTTGGCGGAGACATTGTTGTCGACCGCCGGGATCAGCACGCGCAGGCGCACCGGCAGCCTGGCCGCCATGATCATGGACGCAAGCCCCAGCACATTGGCCGCACCGCCCATGTCCTTCTTCATCAGCGCCATCGAGCGCCCGGGCTTGAGGTTGAGCCCGCCCGTGTCGAAGCACACGCCCTTGCCGACAAGCGTCACCTTCGGCGCCCCCGCCGCACCCCAGACCAAGTCGATCAGGCGCGGCGCGCGGTCGCTCGCTCGGCCGACCGTGTGGATCAGCGGGAACTTGCGCTTGACCAGTTCGTTGCCCTTGATGGCCTTGACCTTGGCGTCATGGCCGCGGGCTAGGCGCCTGACCGCCGTTTCGAGCTCCTGCGGCCCCATGTCCTCGGCGGGCGTGTTGATGAGGTCGCGGGCAAGCCCCGCCCCTTCGGCGACCCGGCGCACCGCCCTGGCGTCCACCCCTTCGGGCGCGACCAGTTTCGGTCGGGGCCGCTCCGCCTTCTTGTAGCGGTCGAACCGGTAGGCGTTGAGCATCCAGCCGAGCGCGGCGAGCGCCGGCTTCGGCACGCCGTCCTCGAAGGCATATATGCCGTCCGGCAGATCGCCGCTCAACCGGCCCGGCAGGAACCCGTCGAGGCCGTCCGCACCGTCGGCACCGCCGAGCCCGAACAGCACCCGCGCGAGATCGCCGTCATCGCCCGGCAGCAGCAGCGTCTCGCCCGACCTGGCCGTGAAGCCATTGGCCTTGACCCATGCCGCCTGGGCCGCCGGCAGTCCGGTCGCGAGGTCATCGAGATCGTCGGAGTGAACGGCCGCGATCGGCGTGACCCTGGTTTTCCTGGCCGAGAGCTTCCTGCTCTTGCGGTCGATCAGTATGTCCTTCACCGTCCTGCCCTCTTCTCGTTACCGGCTCGTTCGGCAGGTTTGTACAGCAACGGTGGCCGCGAATGCCAGCACCGATCGCATGTGTGCGGAACGGCAATATATTGAGCATTCACCGATGATTAAGGTTAATCGCCTATTGATTGGGGTGAGGCACTGGAGGGTTGGGACGCTGCACGTCCTGCGTCCGGCTGCCCCGGAGTAGGGACGATGTCAGTAGCGCAACGCATTTCCGCGTATTCACGATCCGTGGCCGCCGCCGCGGGTGTCATTCTCATCACCGGGACATTGCTGACCGGCTGCAAGACGACGAAGCGTGACGCGGATCCGACCGTCACCGGCAGCGTGACGGCGGCGAACCCGATGATCAAGCGGACCCAGGAACTGGCGCGCCATTGGGAAAAGGACACGTCGAATATCGACGCGGCCCTGTCCTATTCGGCCAGCCTCAAGGCGATCGGCTCCCAGGCCCAGGCCGTCAACGTTCTGCGCCAGACCGCGATCAAGAACCCCGGCGACCAGAGAATGATGATCGCCCTTGGCAAGGAGCTGGCCGCCGCCGGTCAGCTCGAGGAGGCCGACAAGGTTCTGCAAAAGGCGATCGCGACCGGTCCCGTGACATGGCAGTTGCAGTCGACCATGGGCACGGTCCTCGACCGCATGGGCCGCCACGAACAGGCGCAGGACCATTACGTCCGCGCGCTCAAACTGTCGCCGGGCAACACGGCCATCACAAACAACCTCGCCATGTCGCACGCGCTTGCGGGCAAGCCGGACGAGGCGGAAAAAATGCTCCGCGCCGCCCTGCCCAAAGCCCAGGACAAGCCGGCCGGACAGATGCGCCAGAACCTGGCGCTGGTGCTCGGTCTCCAGGGCAAGTTCGATCAGGCAAGGGATGTTCTGAGCCAGGAGCTGCCGCCGCACAAGGTCGACGCCAACATGGCCTATATCAGGAACATGATCTCCCAGCCGAACCGTTGGAAGCAGATCCAGCAAAGCGACGCGCCCAAATCCTCACGTAAGAAGAAGAGCTAGGCTGCAGTCCAACCGCTTCTTTTGACCTGTCACGCCGGTCGGGATCGTAGTAAAGGGTCTCGTCCGGACAGAACCGTGCAGGAATGGGGAGCGCATGGCAGACGACGCCTTCGACATCGCCGTGATCGGCGCCGGCATGGTCGGCACGAGCTGCGCGCTGTGGCTGCAGCGTTCCGGCCACCGCGTCGCCCTGATCGACCGCACCGGCCCCGGCAACGGCACCTCCTTCGGCAATGCCGGTGCATTCGCGACTTACGCCTGCGTGCCGATAAACGATCCCTCGATACCGCGCCGCATCCCCGAGCTTCTGTTCTCCCGGCAAAGCCCGCTCTCGATCGACTGGGCCTATGCGCCGCGCATGCTGCCCTGGCTGTTCCGCTTCCTGCGCAACTGCTCTCAAGACCGGGTCGAGGCGATCACGGCTTCGCTCGCCTCGCTGGTTCACCAGGCCGAGGCGGGCGCGTTTCCCCTGTTCAAGGCAAGCGGCGCCGATGCGCTTCTGCATTCGCGCGGCTGTCTCTATCTGTGCGAGAACGAGGCGGCATTCGAAAAAGCGCAGGGCGAGATCGCGCTCAGGCGCGCCAACGGCATCGAGCTTGAAATCCTGAGCGCCGACGAGGTCGGCCAGCTCGAACCGCATCTGGCAAGGATCTACGCGCGCGGCCTCTACTACCCCTCCCCGCATCAGTATATCGACCCGCGCGGCGCGGTCGAAACCATGGCGCGCCACTTCGCGGCGGGCGGCGGCGAGATGATCGAGACCGAGATTTCAGACATCGCCAAGGCGCCCGACGGCAGGCTCGAGCTCAAGGCGCGCGACCGCACGATCCGCAGCCGCCAGATGGTGCTCGCCGCCGGCGCCTTCTCGCGCCGCCTGTTCGGCGGGCTGATCGAGCCTCTGCCGCTCGAGACCGAGCGCGGCTATCATGTGGTGTTCCCGGGCCATGACGGGGTGATCAACCGGCCGCTCGGCTGGACCGGCGGCGGCTTTCTCATGACGCCCATGTCCTACGGCCTGCGCGCCGCCGGTACGGTCGAGCTCGGCGACCTGTCGGACGCCAAGCGCCAGGCCAATATCGACTACCTGACCCGCCACGCGCGCCGGCTCCTGCCCGACCTGCCGGAAACGCCGGAGAGCACCTGGGTCGGCCACCGCCCGACCCTGCCCGATTCTCTGCCTGTGATCGGCCGGTCCGGGCGCACGCCGGAGATCATCTTCGCCTTCGGCCACCAGCATCTCGGCATGACGCTCGGTGGCATCACCGGCAAGCTCGTCGCCGACATCGTCGACGGCACCCCGCCATCGGTCGATCTCGCGCCGTTTTCGCCTGCGAGGTTCTAGGAGCGTTCACTCCTGAGTTCACCCGGGCGGCGCAGTCCTCCATTGGTCCTTGTTCCGCATCAGCAGCGTCTTGAGCGCCGCGGCGCCTGGATGATCGAGACCGCCCGGGCGATGCACCAGGTGATAACCGATGACGGGCAGCTCGCCGAGCGGCCTCGCCGTCAGCCCCGGGGGAACGCGGCAGCAGCCGTTGACCACCGCCAGACCGACCCCGAGCCGGGCGAACTGCAGCATCAGCTCCCAGCCCTCGGCCTCGACCGCGACCCGCCAGGAGACGCCGGCGGCCATCAGCATCCGGTTGAGCATCATGCGGTGCGGCCGGCCCTGCGGAGCGACGATCAGCGCTTCGCCGTCCAGGTCCTTCAGCCGGACGCGCGCGCGCGACGCCAGCCGGTGGCCGTCCGGCACCACCAGCACCTGCTCCACCTCCGTCAAGGCCTCTGCGGCAAGCCCGTCGACCATGGCGTCGAGCGAGGTCACGCCGATATGCGCCTGGCCTGTCAACACCAGTTCGACCGTCCGCTCCCGGTTGCCGGTAACGAGCTGCAGGGGTTGGTCCGCACTCTCCAGGAATGCCGATACCGCGGGTCCGAGCAGGTAGAGATACGCGCCCGACCCGGCACACAGTTCGACCGGCTGGCGGTTCGCCCCGGTCTTGAACTGCTCGACGAAAGCATCCGAACGCGCCGTCTGCTCGCGGGCGAACACCGCGAGCCTCTCGCCCGCGGGCGTCAGCACCAGATTGCGCCCGACCCGGCGGTAGAGCGGCTGGCCCAGCCAGTCCGCGAGCTTGCCGATTTTGACATGGAGCGCCGGCTGGGAAATGTTGAGCGCCTCCGCCGCGCGTGTGAAGTTCGTGCTCGCGGCGAACGTCAGAAATGCCTCAAGCCAGTCCGAGCGCATTATCTCCCTCCTCCCGGCATGAATCGATTATAATTTTGAAATATAGCAGCTAACTATATAATAGTTCATATCTATGATCGTGATCGCTATCTAGGCGGCGTGACCAAGAACCGACATAGAGAGCCCCGCATCGGCATAGATATCGGCCGCGTCATCATGGCGCCGGTCGTCGGCGGCAAGGCGGACACGTCCTTCCTGAGGGGAAGCCTCGAGGACGCCATGCGCACGCCGCCAAGCCCCGGCGCCTTCGAGGGCGTCCGCACCCTGGTCGATCTGTTCGAGGGCCGGGCCTGGCTGGTTTCCAAGTGCGGAGACAACGTGCAACGCAAGACCAAGCGCT
>JBPCWF010000365.1:0-5898 GCA_051009775.1 Hyphomicrobiales bacterium
TCGTTCAGACCGGCCTGGCCGAACTGCTTGACAAACGCGCCGCCCGCCTTGCCGGGGTAGAACACGAACAGGGCTTCCGCGCCCGAGGACTTGGCCTTGGCCAGCTCGGCGGAGAAGTCGAGTTGAGCATCCTTGCCCCACTTGGTGAAGTCGGTGCCCTTGACGTCGCCCTTGAAGGTCGCCTTGACGCCCGACACCATGTCCTTACCGGCACGGTAGTTCGGCGACATGATGTAGACCGACTTGACGCCGCGCTGGTTCATGACCTCGCCGATCGCCATCGGGATCTGGTCGTTCTGCCAGGAGGTCGAGAAGAAGTTCTTGTGACATTTCTTGCCCGCCATCGGCGAGGCGCCGGCATTGGCCGTGATCATGATCTTGCCGCTATCGAGCACGGACTTGCTCGCCGCAAGCATGACATGCGACCAGATGAACCCGGTGACGAGATCGACATTCTCCTGCTTGACCAGCTTGTCGGCGGCCTGCTTGCCGATTTCCGGCTTGAAGCCGTCATCCTCGATCACCAGTTCGACTTCCTTGCCCCCCATCTTGCCGCCGATATGCTCGAGCGCCAGGTTGAAGCCGTTGACCTGTTCCTTGCCGATGACGGCAGCCGGTGTCGTCAGCGTGGTCACAACGCCGATCTTGATCTTGTCCGCGGCCACGGCCGGCTGAACGATCAGAGCGCCCAGCGCAACGGCAGCGAGTAGCTTGCGCAGCATAGTTTTATCCTCCCTGGATGTATCGCCGACATATGCGACGGTTGGCGCATATTATGGCTCGCCACCCCATTTCTCAAATAACAAATCCCCCACTGGTTACCGACCCCGCAGTCGGCAAAATAGTGCCGCAAACCCTGTATTTGCGTATGATCGGCTCAATCCACGCCTTGGAATGGCTTGGCTCATCTGGCAATGTCGCCGCCGGGTTCGACGGACTGGAAGGTTTCATGGATCTAGAGGCGGAATACAACAACCGTGCCCGGGTGCCGGAGCACTTGGACATCATTGCCGGCTGGCAGAGCGATGCCGCAGCCTATCGCGACGCCGCCCAATGCGAGCTGGACCTCGCCTATGGCGCGACCGAGCGGACCAAACTCGACCTGTTTCACGCCGATGGCGAGGACCCGCCCATGGCCATGTTCATCCATGGCGGCTACTGGCAGGCGATGGACCGCAAGGTCTTCAGCCACATGGCGCACGGCCTCAACGCCCATGGCATATCGGTCGCGATGCCGAGCTACGACCTGTGCCCCGCCGTGACCATCGGCGATATCGTCGAACAGATGCGCCAGTGCTGCGCCTGGCTGTGGAGCCAATACAGAAAGCCGCTGACCGTGTTCGGCCATTCCGCCGGCGGCCACCTGACGGCGGCCATGATGGCCACCGACTGGCCCGCGCGCGACGGCGCCTTGCCGGCGTCGTTCGTGCCCGCCGGCTATGCGATCAGCGGGGTGTTCGATCTCGTGCCGCTGATCGAAACCAGCCTCAACGCCGCCCTGGGGCTCGATGAGGAAACCGCGCACAGTCTCAGTCCGCTCTACTGGCAGCCTCCCGCCGACAGCCATATTGTCGCGGCGGTCGGTGCGCTCGAAAGCGGCGAGTTCCTGCGCCAGAGCCAGACCGTATGCGACGCCTGGAGCGCACACGGGGTGTTGACCACCTATCGGGAGATCGAGAACACCAACCATTTCACCGTGATTTCCGGTCTGGCGGATGCGGCGAGCCCCATGGTGCATGACATCGTGGAGCTGACGCAAAGCTCCGCGCGCTCATGACGGCCGAAGCGCTCAAGGTCGAGGCACCGTCAGGCAAGGGCGCGGGCGACGAGAACTTCCCCGTCGGCTCGTTCCTGCTGCCGGCCAGGCTCCGGCCACATGTCGCCAGGTTCTACGCCTTCGCACGCGCGATCGACGATATCGCCGACAATCCCGACCTCGCGTCCGACGACAAGATCGCCAGGCTCGATGCCATGGAACAGGCACTCACCGGCAAGGCCGATCCGCAGGCGCCTGGGCTGGACAAGGCCCATGCCATTCGCGAGAGTCTGGTCGAGACCGATGTCACCACCCGCCATTGCCAGGACCTGATCTCGGCGTTCAAGCAGGATGCGGTCAAGTCGCGCTATGACGACTGGGACGACCTGATCGACTATTGCAACCGCTCCGCGGCGCCTGTGGGACGCTATCTGCTCGACCTGCATGGCGACGGTCCGGCCCAATACCCCTATTCCGACGCCCTGTGCAACGCGCTGCAGGTGATCAACCATCTGCAGGACTGCGCCGACGACCATGCCGAACTCAACCGGGTCTACCTGCCCGGCGACTGGATGGCCGCGGAAGGCACGGATGTGACGGCACTTGCCGCCGACGCCGCCTCGCCGGAAATGCGACGGGTGCTCGACCGCTGCATCGAGGGCGTGCGCGCGTTGCTTGCCCAGTCGCAACGGCTGCCCAGCGCCCTGTCCAGCAGGCGGCTTGCGCTCGAATCTGCGGTGATCGTCCAGATCGCACTCAGGCTGACCGACGAACTGGCGCGGCGGGACCCGATCGCCGAGCGGATCGAGCTTACCAAACCACAGTTTCTCGCCTGCGCACTCCGCGGCGTCTGGTCCGCGCTCACCACACGCATCTGACGCGCCCATGCCGGACCTCGCCACAGTCGTCGCGGCCGTGTCGGTCATCGCCTGGATCGTGCTGCTCGGGTTTCGCCGCGGCTTCTGGCGCGCCGATCAGCGGCTTGAGACCGGGCTCGCCGAGCCACGGCACTGGCCGCAGGTGGCGGCACTGGTTCCGGCACGCAATGAAGCGGAGCATATCGAGGCCTGCCTCGCGGCGCTTGGCGGCCAGGACTATCCGGGCGGGTTCGCGGTTCTGGTGGTCAACGACGCGAGCACCGACGAGACCGCGGATATCGCACGCCGCGCCGCACGCAACCCGGACATCGGCCGCGCCGTCGAGGTTGTCGACGCCCCACCGCTGGAAGCGGGCTGGGCCGGCAAGCTCTGGGCTCTCGATCACGGTATCGATCATCTGAAACAGCGAGCCGTTGCGCCCGACTACCTGTGGCTGAGCGATGCGGACGTGGTCCATGAACCGGCAACCCTGCGCCGGCTTGTCGCCAAGGCGGAGGCGCAGGATCTGGCGCTGGTCTCCCTGATGGTGCGCCTTGCCTGCCGCAGCTTCTGGGAGCGCCTGCTCGTGCCCGCGTTCGTGTTCTTCTTCCAGATGCTCTACCCGTTTCCGGCTATCAATGACCGAAACTCGTCGATGGCGGGCGCCGCCGGCGGCTGCATGTTGCTGCGCTGGTGCGTACTGGACCGCACCGGTGGCATCGCCGCGATCAAGGACCAGTTGATAGACGATTGTGCGCTCGGGGCCAGGATCAAGCAGTCCGGCAATGGGATCTGGATCGGCCTTGGCGATGAAAGCCACAGTTTGAGGCGCTATGCCGAGCTTGCCCGGTTCTGGCAAATGGTCGCACGCTCCGCCTTCGTTCAGCTCAGATTTTCCACCATCCTGCTCATTGTGAGCATCCTCGGGATGGCGGTTACTTTTGTTTTCGCACCGCTTATTCTATTGGCTGTTCCCTGGCACGGTTCAGTGCTCGCCGCGGTTCTGGCCGCGATTTCCTGGACGCTGATGTGCGTCGCCTATATACCGACGGTTCGGTACTATGGTCTCGAAGCATGGAGGTCTCTGACGCTGCCCGTCGCATCGGTGCTCTACATGATGATGACACTTCACTCAGGCATACGCCACTGGTGCGGTCTGGGGCAGAGCTGGAAAAACCGGGCCTACCGCCCCAAATAGACTTCTGACCCAAAAGTTGCCATTATTTGGGTAGTTTCCTTAACTTAGTTGCAAATGAAACTGTCGATGAGTAAGCAGGTGCAGTGATTGAGTGTCGTCTCCCAGGTTCATCCCCTTAGTCTCCCTGCCACTTCTGCGAAGCTTGCTCGGCAAAATCTGGCATGCGCTCCGGGACAGATATAAAAACCGAAAGTCACCAATATGCCCGTTTCGACGCCCCTTCTGGATACAGTCAAGTGTCCGCGTGATCTGAGAGCGCTGGACAAGAGCCAGCTTGAGCAGCTTGCATCCGAGCTTCGAGCGGAGACGATCGACGCGGCCGCGGTAACGGGCGGGCATTTCGGCGCCGGCCTCGGCGTGGTCGAGTTGACCGTTGCGCTGCACTACGTCTTCAACACGCCCGAGGACCGCCTGATCTGGGACGTCAGCCACCAGGCCTATCCGCACAAGATCCTGACCGAGCGGCGCGAGCAGATCCGCACCATTCGCCAGCGCGACGGGCTCTACGGCTTCACCAAGCGCGCCGAAAGCGGCTACGACCCGTTCGGCGCCGCGCACAGCTCGACCTCGATCTCCGCCGGTCTCGGCATGGCGGTGGCGCGCGACCTCAAGGACAGTGACAATCACGTCATCAGCGTCATCGGCGACGGCGCCATGAGCGCCGGCATGGCCTATGAGGCGATGAACAATGCCGGCGCGCTTGACAGCCGGCTGCTCGTCATCCTCAACGACAACGGCATGTCGATCGCGCCGGGCGTCGGCGCGCTGACCAATTACCTGTCCTGGCTGATCTCGTCGCGGCCGTTCCTGAGCCTGCGCGACACCGCCAAGCAGCTGGCCAGCCATTTCCCCAAGGGCCTGAGGACCGCCGCCGGGCGGGCGGATGAATATGCCCGCGGCATGGTGTTCGGCGGCACCCTGTTCGAGGAGCTCGGCTTCTACTATGTCGGCCCGGTCGACGGCCACAATATCAACCTGCTGGTGCCGATCCTGCAGAACCTGCGCGACGCGGAGACGGTCGGCCCGATCCTGCTTCATGTGGTCACGGAGAAGGGTAACGGGCATCCGTTCCCGGAGCCCCATGTGGAGAAGTATCACGCGGTCGCCAAGTTCGATCCCAAGACCGGCGAGCAGTTCAAGGCGAAGTCGAACGCGCCGAGCTACACCAAGGTGTTCGCCCAGTCGCTGATCAAGCAGGCGGAAACCGACGACAGCGTCATCGCGATCACCGCCGCCATGCCGTCGGGCACCGGGCTGGACGCGTTCCAGAAACGCTTCCCCGACCGGTTCTTCGATGTCGGCATCGCCGAGCAGCACGCCGTGACCTTCGCCGCCGGCATGGCGACGGAGGGCATGAAGCCGTTCGCGGCGATCTATTCGACCTTCCTGCAGCGCGCCTATGACCAGATCGTCCATGACGTGGCGCTGCAGAACCTGCCCGTGCGCTTCGCCATCGACCGGGCGGGGCTGGTCGGGGCCGACGGGCCGACCCATGCCGGCAGTTTCGATGTCGCCTATCTCGGCTGCCTGCCGAACTTCGTGCTCATGGCGGCGGCCGACGAGGCGGAGCTGGTGCATATGGTGGCGACCGCGGCCGGACACGACGAGGGCCCATGCGCGTTCCGCTATCCGCGCGGCGAAGGCCCGGGCGCGGAACTGCCGCAGGACGGCGTGGCGCTTGAGATCGGCAAGGGCCGGATCATCCAGGAAGGCTCCAAGGTCGCCCTGCTCTCGTACGGCGCGCGCCTGAGCGAGTGCCTGATCGCGGCCGAAGAGCTGCGCGCCCACGGCCTCTCGACCACGGTGGCCGACGCCCGCTTCGCCAAGCCGCTCGACGAGGACCTGATCCGCAGGCTGGCGCTCGAGCACGAGGTGCTGATCACCATCGAGGAAGGCGCCATCGGCGGCTTCGGCTCCTATGTCCTGAACTTCCTGGCGCGCGAAAGCCTGCTCGACCGCTCAGCCCGGGTGCGCCCGATGACCCTGCCCGACCGGTTCGTCGCCCATGGCGGGCCCAAGGAGCAGTACAAGGACGCCAGCCTGCACGCCGAAACCATCGTCGCGGAGGTCTTCACCGCCCTCAACCG
>JBPCWF010000366.1:0-5930 GCA_051009775.1 Hyphomicrobiales bacterium
CGCTGCTTCCGGAGGGGCAGGACCCGGACGATCTGGTGCGCGCGCAGGGGCCTGACGCCATGGAGGCGGTGCTGTCGTCGGCCCGGCCGCTGGCCGATATGCTGTGGGTGCGCGAGACCGAGGGGCGCGAGCTTTCGACGCCGGAACGCCGTGCCGACCTGGAGGCGAAACTGGAGACCGCGCTGGCGGCGATCTCCAACGACAAGGTCCGGCATCACTATTCGCAATTCATCCGCGAAAAGCTGAACGCCATGTGGAACGCACGGTCGCGAGCACGGCCGGGGCGGGGCGGGCGCCAGACGCGAGGCGGGGCGGGCGGTTGGACCGGCCGCGACGCGCCCAATCGCGGGCAGCCGCGTGGCATCACCCAGTCGCTCAAACGCAGCGCGCTGGCGCGTGCCACCGGCAGCGGACCGGCCTCGACCGAAGCGGTCCACCGACGCGAGGCGGTGCTGCTCATGACCGTGGTCAACCATCCAGGCCTGCTTGACCGCTATGGAGAGGAGTTCGCGGAAGTCGAATTTAGCAGCGCACAGCTTGACAGACTGCGCAATGAAATTCTAGATATCGCGGCCCTACATGCGCCTCTTGACACCAGCCGCCTCGATGACCAGTTGGACACCAGGGGCCTGCTTCAAAGCGTAAGGCAAGCAGGTGCGGGGCTGATGCATAAGAGTGAGTGGTTTATGGAGCGCGACGCGGCGGCCACGGACGCGGAGACCGGGTGGCGGCATACGTTGATGCTGCATCGCAAATCGCTGACGCTGCAGAAGGAGCTCAAGGCCGCCGAACGGGTGTTGGCGGACGAGCCGAACGAGGAAAACCTTGCGCATCTTAACGACATACGTGAGCAGATCAGATCTGCCGTGGGAGAGGAAGCAACCATAGAGGGGTTTGGAGAAGCTTCGGGCCGCGTATCGGGCGCCTCGCTTTAGGCCGGTGCCCCATGCTTAATGCGCGGTTAAGACACTTCACCTTATCTAACACAACGGTACAGGCCAGCCGCGAATCGCGGCGCTTACGATCCCGAGCCTGGCCGATCATGGGGATTGAACAGGCGAAAGACCAGAGCCGGTAGTGACATGTCCCCGGGTCTTGGTCTTATCATTCGGTGAGCCCGCGCAGGCTCCCGCGGAGACTGGTGGATGGCGACAAAAGTAGCTGAAAAGAAAGAAAAACAAGAACCCGCAACGGAGTCGCAGGACGGTCCGCTCCTGGACATGTCCGATCAGGCGGTCAAACGCATGATCAAGCTGGCGAAGCAGCGCGGCTTCGTCACCTATGAGGAATTGAACGAGGTTCTGCCGTCCGAAGAGGTCTCGTCCGAGCAGATCGAGGACACTATGTCCATGCTGTCGGAAATGGGTATCAACGTGGTCGAGACCGAAGAAGAAACCGAAGAGCAGCAAGACACACCCGCAGAAGCGGCGGAGCCGGGACTTCCGGTCAAGCAGGAAAAGCCGGCGTCGGAGCCGGTCGAGCGTACCGACGATCCGGTGCGCATGTATCTGCGCGAGATGGGCTCGGTCGAACTGCTGTCGCGCGAGGGCGAAATCGCCATCGCCAAGCGCATCGAGGCCGGCCGCGAGGCGATGATCGCAGGGCTTTGCGAAAGCCCGCTGACCTTCCAGGCGATCATCATCTGGCGCGACGAGCTCAACGAAGGCCGCATCCTCTTACGCGACATCATCGATCTCGAAGCGACCTATGCCGGCCCCGACGCCAAGGCGACGCCGCCGGCAGCGCCGGCCGAAGGTGCGCCGGCGGAAGGCGCCCCTGGGGCTGCCACGGAAGAGAAGAAAACGCCCGACGACGACACCAGCGGCGAAGACACCGAACGCAAAGAGGGCGAAGAGGAAGACGAAGAAGACGACGAGGACGATCCCGACAACTCGATGTCTCTCGCGGCCATGGAGGCCGAGCTCAAGCCGAAAGTGGTCGAGACGTTCGACGGCATTGCATCGAACTACAAGAAACTGCGCCGGCTGCAGGACCAGCTGGTCGAAAATCGGATGAAGAGCTCGAACCTGACCCCGAGCCAGGAACGCCGCTACAAGAAGCTGAGATCCGAGATCATCGACGACGTCAAGAGCCTGTCGCTCAACAACAACCGGATCGAGGCCCTGGTCGAGCAGCTTTACGACATCAACAAGCGCCTGATCGGGCTCGAGGGCAGGCTGATGCGCATGGCCGATTCCTACGGCGTGCCGCGCGAAGAGTTCCTGACCCAGTATCAGAACAACGAGCTCGACCCGAACTGGCTGAGGCGCGTCGGCCGCCTCGCCGGGCACGGCTGGAAGGACTTCGTCAAGAACGAGCGCGACAAGATCAAGCAGTCGCGCACGGACGTGCAGAATCTGGCGGCAGAAACCGGCCTCGAGATCAGCGAGTTCCGGCGTATCGTTCACACCGTGCAGAAGGGCGAGCGCGAAGCGCGCCAGGCCAAGAAGGAGATGGTCGAGGCCAACCTGCGCCTGGTGATCTCGATCGCCAAGAAATACACCAACCGGGGCTTGCAGTTCCTCGACCTGATCCAGGAAGGCAATATCGGCCTGATGAAGGCGGTCGACAAGTTCGAGTACCGCCGCGGCTACAAGTTCTCGACCTACGCCACCTGGTGGATCCGCCAGGCGATAACCCGCTCGATCGCCGATCAGGCGCGCACCATCCGCATTCCGGTTCATATGATCGAGACGATCAACAAGCTGGTGCGCACGTCGCGCCAGATGCTGCATGAGATCGGCCGCGAGCCGACGCCTGAGGAACTCGCCGAGAAGCTCTCCATGCCGCTGGAAAAAGTGCGCAAGGTGATGAAGATCGCCAAGGAGCCGATCTCACTCGAAACGCCGATCGGCGACGAGGAAGACTCACACCTGGGCGACTTCATCGAGGACAAGAACGCGGTCCTGCCGATCGACGCGGCGATCCAGTCCAACCTGCGCGAGACCACGACCCGGGTGCTGGCGTCGCTGACGCCGCGCGAGGAGCGGGTGCTGCGCATGCGCTTCGGCATCGGCATGAACACCGACCATACATTGGAAGAGGTCGGCCAGCAGTTCTCGGTGACCCGCGAGCGCATCCGCCAGATCGAGGCCAAGGCTTTGAGAAAGCTCAAGCACCCGAGCCGCTCGCGCAAGCTCAGGTCGTTCCTCGACAACTAGAGCATGTCTCCCGAAAGTGGGCACCAGCTTCGGGAAAAGGACATGCATTAACAAAGAGCCAGGGCGATGACGCGAATCAGAATGATCGCGAGACGCTCTAGGCACGCCCGACATCGCGTTCGTTGCCGGGCGAGTGGCCTTGATCATTCCCCGGCACGGCATTAGCTGTGAGGCATGGCACCTGATGCTCTCAACCCAGAGCGGCGGTCCAAGGCCGATGCGCTGGTCGCCTGGCTGCTGGGCGATGCCCGCCGGTTGCGCGACGCGAACGACATCCTGACAGGCATGTGTGGGCGGCTGATCGAGGCCGGCCTGCCGCTCGACCGGGCGACCACCGCGATCGAGGTCCTGCATTCCGAACGTGCCGGCGTCTCGCGCCGGTGGGAGCGCGGCAAGGGCGCGCAGGAGTTCACCCTGGACTATGGTCCGCAGACCGCCGAGGTGATTGCGGCGAGCCCCTTCAAGGCCGCCCATGACAGCGGGGACTGGCTGATCCTCAAGCTGGCGGAGATGCCGGACGACGCGTTCACCATCATCCCCGAGCTCAAGGCGGAGGGCTACCGGCATTATGTCTGCGCGCCCGTGGCCTTCATAAACGGCATGCTGAGCGGCTTCACCTTCGCCACAAAGGCGCCGGACGGCTTCAGCGCTCAGGACATCGCGGTGCTGCGGGCGATCTTTCCCGCACTCGCCACCCTGATGGAGGTGCTGGCGCTGACCCGCATCCTGAACGAGGTCTTGCGGCTTTATGTCGGTGACGAGCCGCGCAAGCGGATCCTGGCCGGCGACGTCCACCGCGGTCAGGTGACCCGTATCCGCTCGGCCATCCTTTTCGCCGACATGCGCGGCTTCACGTCCTTGTCCATGGGGCTCGAGGCGGAGCAGGTGACCGATCTGCTCAACCGCTACTACGACTGTGTCGTGCCGCATGTGGAGGGGCGGGGCGGTGAGGTCCTGAAGTTCATCGGCGACGGGGTGCTGGCGATATTCCGCTCAGGCCCTGAAGTCGCCGCGCCCGGTCCGCGGGCGCTCGCCGCCGCACGGGCCTCGCTTGCGGCGGTCGACGGCCTCAACCGGGAGCGCGGAGACCATCCCCCGTTCGATGTCGGCATCGGGCTGCATGTCGGCGAGGCGGCCTATGGCAATGTCGGTTCGGGTCAGCGGCTCGACTTCACGGTGATCGGCCGCGATGTCAACATCGCCAGCCGCATCGCCGATCTGTGCGGGCGCCTGGAGAAACGTCTCCTGGTTTCGGCCGCGTTCTCGGAAACGGTGGCGGGCGAAGCGGCCGAGGATCTCGGCGCCTTCGAGCTCAAGGGCGTGGGCACGGCGCAGGCTGTTTACGCGTTGGAGATTTGAGCGAATCTTGGCCGGACTCTAGAGCGTGTCACGATCATTCTGATTCGCGTCATCGCCCTGGTTCTTTGTTAAAGCATGTCTTTTTCCCGAAACCGGTGCCCACTTTCGGGAGACATGCTCTAGTCGGCGATTGCCCATGTAATGTGGACCTTCATCTGCACGCTCTGCTGGCCGGCGGCGACGGGCACGGCGGCCTCCGCCTGGGCGGCCGCGAGCCGGGCGCCGTAGGCCTGAGGCACCGGGCGCGCCGAGGTTTCGGCGATCGAGATGATGCTGCCGAGCTTCACGCCCGCTTCCTCGGCAAACAGCCTGGCCTTGCGGATGGCGTCGCGGGTGGCGAGCCGGCGGGCCTCGTCGTGAACGGGCTCGGGGTCTGAGATCGCAAAGCGGATGCCGTCGATGCGGTTCGAGCCGGCGGCAACGGCCTTGTCCAGGATCGGGCCGATCTTGTCCAGGTCGCGTACGGTGGCGCGGACCTGGTTGGACACCGTGTAGCCGGTGATGCGCGGCGGCTTGTTGCGGCTTTTGTTGTCATAGACCAGACGCGGCGTGACCGAGAAGTTCGAGGTCTGCACGTCCTGCTTGGCGATGCTCTCGGCCGCCAGCAGGTCGAGCACGGCCTGCATCGAGGCGTTGTTCTGTTTGAGCGCAGCGCCGGCCGTGCGGGCCTCGGTGGTGACGCCGACCGTGATCACGGCCTTGTCGGGCGCAGCCATCACCACGCCGGTGCCAGTGAGCGTCATGGTGCGGTTCGGGGCGTCGGCCGCCATGGCGGCGGTCTGGGCGGCAAGGGCGATCAGCCCGAGCAGGATCAATCCGAATACGATCGCCAGCTTATGGATCTTCATGGCCTGTCGTCTCCCGTCTCGGCCTGCTTTGCGTGCCCCCGTGCTGTCGCCTGCGGCCGCGGCGTTGTCGCCGGTGTTCACTCTTTTCACTGGTGACCTTAACAGACCGGGCGGGCTTGTCTGTGATTTGCATCACACTTTTGCCGGTTCCTGGCCGAAGACTTTGGCGCCTGTGCAAAACCTGCTATAGGAGCGCTCCATCCGCACCCCCTTCGTGAGGCTGCTGGGCCCGTAGCTCAACTGGTTAGAGCCGGCCGCTCATAACGGTCTGGTTGCAGGTTCGAGTCCTGCCGGGCCCACCACCCAGTCTGGGTCATTTGCTCGTCCTCAGCAGAGTTCCGGAAAGAGCCCCAAGTTTCAGGAGCTTAGCGTAGGCTGCCCAAGCATGGTCTGGTACGGAGACCGAGTTTATCCGCCAGTTCCAGGGATTTCAGGCATTTGTCTCAGTGGGCCGATTTTGGCCTCCAGACGTTTGGCGAGGCTGATTGTGTCGCTGTGCGAGGATCAACGTGCGAAGCCGAGAAGATCTCGTTGCTCGTTCCAGGAGTAGGGCAGGTTTGGC
>JBPCWF010000367.1:0-3194 GCA_051009775.1 Hyphomicrobiales bacterium
GCCGGATCTGAGGCAGGCGCGGCACACCTCGATCATCGACGATATCAGGGTCTGGACCGATGAGGGCGGGGCGCGGCCGGAAATCCAGCTTCGCGACATGCTGGAAGACCTGGGCGCCCGGGGCAAACGGTTGGGGGTCGAGTACAACTCCTACGGCCTCACGGCCTATAACGGCAAGGCGGTCGATGCCGCGCTCGAAGGCTTTGCCGTGCTGGACGATGCCTCCGAGCTTGTCTCCCGGGTGCGCGTGGTCAAGAGCCCGGCGGAGCTTGACTATGTGCGCAAGGCGGGCGAACTCGGCGACGCCTCGCTTGCGGCGGGCCTCGACGTCACCCATGCGGGCGCCGACGAGGGCGCGATCCTGGCGGCCATGCAGGGCGCCGTGTTCACCGGCGGCGGCGACTATCCGGGCAACGAGTTCATCATCGGATCGGACCGGGACGCGCTCCTGTGCCGCTACAAGTCGGGCCGCCGCACCCTGTCGGACAACGATCAGCTCACTCTTGAATTCGCCGGGGTCTATCGCCACTACCACGCCGCACTTATGCGCACCGTCGTCATCGGACAGCCGCATTCCAGCCATATTAGGATGTTCGATGCGTGCGCCAATGCGTTGGCGGCGTGTGAGGAAGCGATGGTTCCGGGCAGGACGGCGGGCGATGTGTTCGACGCCCACGCACGGGTCATGGATGAGGCGGGGCTTAAGCCTCACCGGCTGAATGCCTGCGGTTACTGCCTTGGAGCGAAGTTCACGCCGAGCTGGATGGACTGGCCGATGTTCTATCACGGCAACGAGGCTGAGATCGGGGCGAATATGGTGTTCTTCGCCCATATGGTTTTGATGGATTCCGACAGCGGCAATGCGATGACCCTGGGTCGCAGCTACATAATCACCGAACAGGGGCCGGAATCCTTGTCAAAAGCGCCATTGGAGTTGTTGAGTAAATGAATCGTTAACCATACGCTGGTGTAAACTGCGGGGAGTTTGAGTGGCGGCGGGGCGGCATCATCGAAATGGGTGCTCATCCGGGTTGACCGCCGGCAGACCGGCATTGGATTGCGATTGCCCTCGACGCGAGGGGCGGAGTGTCATGCGGCAGATAGTGCGCATCATATCTATCGTGACGTGCCTGAGCATGTGCGCCGTGCTGCTTGCCTCCTGCTCGGGCATCAGCCGGCCGTTCTCGCGCTCCAAGACCTGGCTCACGAACCGCGAGCCGGCGTCGCCGCCGGTCACCATCGCCCAGGTCTCCGGGGCGCCGGATGCGTCGGTCCAGCAGCTCGCCAATCACGTCTATACGGAGTCCAAGCGCCGCGGCTTCACCACGACGCTCAAGGGCGATGCGGGCAAGGCCTTCACCATGACCGGCCACGTCTCCGCGGCGCCGACCGCCAAGGGCACCACGGTGGTCTATGTCTGGGACGTCGTGGACCCGAGCGGGGAGCACAGATACCGCATCACCGGCGACGAGACGATCCCCGGCGGCGGCTTCAACGATCCGTGGAACGCGGTCGACGACAGCGCCATGCAGCGCATCGCATCGCGCACCACGGAGGAACTGTCCGGCTTCATCTCCAAGATGGGCTACGAGGTCAGGATGGCCAGCGTGCCGCCGCCCACGGCCATGCTGTCCGACAGCGCGGATTCGATTCAGACCGCGACGATCACGGGCGTGCCCGCGGCCGGCACGGCGCAACCGGCCGCCAACGCGCGCACGGCAAGCGTGGCCGAGCCGGCGGCAGACGCCCGCGCGAAGACCAAGTCAAAGACCAAATCAAAGGCCAAGCCGAAGGCCAGGAAAGGCACCGCCAACGCGATTGCGGTTCCCATGGTGGTCGGCGCCAAAGGCAGGGGAAATGCGGAACTCGCGGCGGCCATGCGCAAGGCGATGAGCCGCGCCGGTGTTCCGATCGTCAAGAAACAGCGCAAAGGGGCAATCACCATTGCAGGCGAGGTCAAGCTGGGTCCGCCCGCCGGATCCGCCCAGACCGTGTCGCTCAACTGGAAGGTGATCGACCATAACGGCACCGTTCTCGGCACAATTGCGCAAAAGAATCAGGTGCCCGCCGGCAGTCTCGATGCAAGCTGGGGGCGTTCCGCCGGATATGCCGCCAATGCGGCCGCGGGCGGCATCTTCAAGCTCCTGAGCAACGCCCAGTAGCCTTCGATCCAGGCTTTCATCACGCCTACCGCAGCAATTGGCGCAAAAGCCTGTGGACCCCGGCCTACTGGTTTGTTTACAGACGGTGGACGCGCTGGTACAAAGCCGCCGGATGCCTTTGTTGGCGGTCACGCCGTCCCTGGGGGGAATAGGGGCCTGAGAACATGAAACTGGTCTCCGGAAACAGCAACCGCCCGCTTGCCGAGGCAATGGCGGCTTATCTCAACCTACCGATGACGAAATGCCTGGTGCGCCGGTTCGCGGACATGGAAGTGTTCGTCGAGATCGAGGAGAACGTGCGCGGCGAGGACGTGTTCGTGGTCCAGCCGACCTCGTTTCCGGCGAACGACCATCTGATGGAGCTGTTGATCATCATCGACGCGCTCAAGCGCGCGTCGGCCGACCGGATCACCGCGGTCCTGCCTTATTACGGCTATGCCCGCCAGGACAGAAAGCCCGGACCGCGCACGCCGATCTCCGCCAAGCTGGTTGCCAACCTGATCACCAGGGCCGGCGCCGACCGGGTGCTGACGCTCGATCTCCACGCCGGCCAGATCCAGGGCTTCTTCGACATCCCGACCGACAACCTGTTCGCGGCGCCGGTCATGATCCGCGACATCAAGGACAACTTCGACCTGTCCAACGTGCTGGTCGTTTCGCCGGACGTCGGCGGCGTGGTGCGGGCGCGCGGTCTTGCCAAGCGGATCGGCGCGCCGCTCGCGATCGTCGACAAGCGGCGCGAGCGGGCCGGCGAGTCCGAAGTCATGAACATCATCGGCGATGTCGAAGGCATGTCCTGCATTATGGTCGACGATATCGTCGATTCCGGCGGCACCCTGTGCAACGCCGCGGAGGCGCTGCTCGACCAGGGCGCGACCGACGTCTCGGCCTATATCACGCATGGTGTGTTGTCCGGCGGGGCGGTGGCGCGGATCACCTCGTCCAAGCTCAAGGCCCTGGTGATCACGGATTCCATTCAGGCGACGGAAGCCGTGCGGGTGTCGCGCAACATCCGGGTGATCTCGATCGCAC
>JBPCWF010000368.1:0-3723 GCA_051009775.1 Hyphomicrobiales bacterium
GACGGCAACCCGCTGATCGGGCCGGTGCCGGAGGTCGGGGGGCTCTATGTCGCATCCGGTATGAACTCACGCGGCGTGACCGTGTCGGGCGCATCCGGCCATATCATCGCGGATCTCATCGCCGGGACCGCGCCGCGGTTCGGCGCCACTGCCTATGCGCCCGACCGGTTCGGGGCGCGGGCCGGCGATACCGCCTGGCTCAGGCAGGAGGTTTCCGCCACGCCCAGCCGCTATTATATCGAAGCGCACCGGGTCGGGACCTGACGCCGCCGCCCGCGGTTTACCGGGAGGCCGGCTCCGGCACCAGTTTCTCGATCACCTTGGCCGAACACAAAACGCCCGGCATGCCGGCGCCCGGATGGGTGCCCGCGCCAGTCAGGTAGAGCCCGCGCACGCCTTCGGCGCGGTTGTGGAACCGGAACCAGGCGGACTGGGTGAAATAGGGTGCGATCGAGAAGCCGGTGCCGTCGACGGTCAGATAGCGCGACTTGAAGTCCTCCGGCGTCATGAAGAAATCGGACGTGATCGCCTCCGTGAGACCGGGCAGCATCGATGCATCAAGTGCGGCCACGATGCGGTCCCTGAGCCTGGGACCTTCCACCGCCCAGTCGACATCGCCCTGCAGGTTGGGCACGGGCGCGAGCGCGTAAAACGTGTCGCAGCCGTCCGGCGCGAAGCTCGGGTCGGTCGCCGTCGGGCGATGGACATAAAGCGAGAAGTCCTCCGTCAGCATCTTGCGCTTGAAGATATCCTCGAGCAGGGAGCGGTAGCGCTTGCCCATCCAGATCGTGTGATGGGCGACGTCCGGATACTGCTTGCGTGTGCCGAAATAGAGCACGAACAGGCCCATGGAGAGCCGCGCATGCTTGTGCTTGAGGCGGGCGCTCAGCGACTGCGCGCTCTTCGGCACCATGTCCTCGTAGAGATGCATCGGATCGGCGTTGGACACCACGATGTCGCTGTGGATGGTCTCGCCGGTGTCGAGCCTTGCGCCCTTGGCAGTGCGGTTGACGATGATCAGGTTGTCGACGGTGGTGTTGAGTCGGACCTCGATGCCGGCTTCGTCCATCAGCCTGCCCAGCGCACTAACGATCGCGCCGGTGCCGCCCATGGCGAAAAACACGCCCCACTTGTGCTCCAGATAGTGGATCAGGCCGTAGATGCTGGTGGTGTCGAACGGGCTGCCGCCGACCAGGAGCGGCTGGATGGTGAACGCCTGTCTCAGTTTCGGGTTGCGCAGGTACTTGGAGACGAATTGCCAGACGGTGCGGTAGGACTGCAGCCAGAGCAGTTTCGGGCCCTGCTTGAGCATGGTCCAGGGATTGTGAAACGGCTGGTCGGCCAGGTCGGTGAACCCGGCATCGAACAGCTTGCGCGAATGTTCCAGCAACCGTTCGTAGCCCTGGACGTCGCGCGGCTCGAAGCGCGCGATCTCGCGCTTGGTGTCTTCCATGGTGCCGCCATAGTCGAACGTGTCGCCGTCGGGAAACTGGAACCGGTACCAGGGTTTGAGCGGCACCAGCGTGATGTAGTCCTCCAGCTTCTTGTCGAACAGCGCGAAAAGCTCCTCGAACAGGAACGGCGCGGTGACCACGGTCGGGCCGGCATCGTGGCGGAAACCGTCGCGTTCGAACACCTGGGCGCGGCCGCCAAGCTTGGGCGCGCGGTCGATCAGGGTCACCCGGTATCCCTTGGCGCGCAGCCGGAGCGCGGCCGCGATTCCGCCGAAACCGGCGCCGATCACCAGGGCGTGCGGCGCCTGGGCCGGGGATGAAACGCAATTACTGGTGTTCATCAAATCCACAAGACGTTATTCCGCCCATCTAAAACGGTATCGATATCACCGGTCAGGCGGTGTACCATAAAAGGCGTTCGAGCATCACATTCGACGCACGCGACGGCAATTGGTATGGGTACGGAAAGCCGGATGCGCTTATGCATGGTTGAAACACGGGGAAATTTCGCTGAAAACGTGGGGTCTGAGGCAATTTTCGCAGTTTTGCCCAGTTGGTGATCTGTAATTCGGCATTGGTCGTAGATCGCTACGCATGAGCGGGCCTTCCGGTTCACCTGATTCGCGAGTAACTTGAGCGCGTGCGAGATAAAGCAGTGAGGTGTGGGTGAGACAGATTGCCGAACGGCTGCACACGACGGTCGCTCAGCCGGTCACGGGGGTGACGCCGGACGAATATATAGAACACGTCCTGCGCAAGATTGAACGTTGTTTGTCGGGCCTGGCGCCTGCCGAAACCCGTGTGCCGGTGCGCCTCAGCAAATCGATCCGCTACAGCCTGCTGTCGCCCGGCAAACGCACCAGGGCGCTGCTGACGGCGCTGACCGCGCAATATTGGGGAGCGGACCCGGATCTGGCTCTGGTGCCGGCCTGTGCGATCGAGATGGTGCACGCGGCGTCCCTTGCGCTTGACGACCTGCCCGTGATGGACGACGCCAACCTGCGCCGGGGCCGGCCGACCAATCACCGGATCTTCGGCGACGACACGGTCATTCTGGCCGCGGTCGCGCTGGTGAGCGATGCGTTCGGCGAGGTCGCGCGGTGCCGGGAACTGCCCGAGCAGTGCCGGCTCGACGTGGCCGACTTTCTCAGCGAAGCCGTCGGGCTTGACGGCCTGGTCGCGGGGCAGGAAATGGATCTCCATTCCGCCGCCCAGGCCGCGTCTGTCGAGGATGTCGAAGCGGTTCACTCGCGCAAGACGGCCGCCCTGTTCGCCGCCTGCACGAAGATCGGCGCCTGCGTCGCCGGTGTCGCCGACGAACGGCTCGAAGACATGGCCGCGTTCGGCATGGAGCTCGGCATGGCGTTCCAGACCTATGACGACCTGGCCGACGCGCACAGCGATGTCGAGACCGCGGGCAAGGATGTCAAAAATGACGGCAACAAACCCACGGTCGTTTCCATGCTGGGGCGCAAGGAAGCGGAGCGCATTGCGGACGAGCATATCGACTGCGCGCTCAAGCTGCTCGAGCCGGTGCCGAGCCAGGACGTTCCTCTGGTCGCCTTCGTCCATCATCTGACCGACGCGCTGAAAAAGCGAATCGACGTCAAGCCATAACCATGATTGTCCACAGGCCCTAGTATGTCCCGAGAGCGCTGGTTGGCCAGCCAATTGTCCGCCGACGACGGACGAGAGGTCTACGGCCGGGAACATGTCCAGCCGGACGTGCCGCCAATGCTCGACATCCGCCAGGTGAGCTATTCCTATCCGGAACGCACGGTCCTGCAGAATGTATCGCTCGCGGTCTATCCGGGTGAACTGCTGGTGCTTCTCGGGCCCAACGGCGCGGGCAAGTCGACCCTGGTGAAGGCCATCGCCGGCCAGGTCAAGCCGGCGCGCGGCCTGGTGGCGATCCGCGACCGCGATCCGGTGACGGATCCCCTGGCGCGCCGTGCTGCGGGCTTCGTGCCCCAGCGCATCGCGATCTTCGACAAGCTCACCGTGCGCGAGAATCTCGCTGTGTTCGCCGAGGTGATGGGCGTGCCGCGCGACCGGATACCGAAACTGGTCGAGCGCACCCTGAACCTCATTGGCCTCAAGCACCGGGCCGGCGACCGCGCCGCGGTGCTGTCGGGCGGCATGCAGCGGCTGGTCAATATCGGTGCGGCGATGATGCACGCGCCGCGGCTCCTGGTGCTCGATGAGCCGACGGTCGGCGTCGACAACCGTTCGCGCCGCCGCGTGGCGCAATTGCTCCGCCGGCTGCGCG
>JBPCWF010000369.1:0-5828 GCA_051009775.1 Hyphomicrobiales bacterium
GACCCCAACTACGGCTTCACCTATGTCAGCCTCGGGCGGGTCTATTTCGTCAGGCTGCAGTATGACCAGGCCGGCCAGCTGTTCGAGCAGGCGCTTGAACTCTTCACCGAGCATCTTGCGCCCGATCACCTCTATTTCACCGTCACCCTCAACAACCTGGCCGAGGTGCGCAAGGCGCAGGGGCGCTACCAGGAGACCGAAGCCCTCCTGCTCAAGGCGCTCGCCATCAACGAAAAAACGCACGGCCCCCGCAGCCATCTTCTCGGTCCCAACCTCAACAACCTGGCCGATCTCTACCGCCTGCGCGGACGGTATGAAGAGGCCGAGACCCTGATGCGTAAACAGCTGGACATCATGGAGGCGGCGCTCGGTCCCGGACATATCACCATCGCCACGAGCCTGAACAATCTGGCCTTGATGCTGATTGCCCGGGGGCGGTCGGACGAGGCCGCGCTGCTGCTGCTGCGGGCGCTGAGCATTCAGGAAAAAGCGCTTGGTGCGGATCACCCGGACGTTGCGTCCACGCTCAACAATCTTGCCGACGCGCTGTTCTGGTCGGGTAAGGCGGACAAGGCGCGTGCACTGCTTGAGCGCTCGCTTGCCATCCGGGTAAAGCACTTCGGTCGGCGCAGTCTCGCTTTGGCCGGCACCATCGACAACCTGGCGAACCTGCACTGGTCGCGCAAACACTATGCCGAGGCCGAGCCTCTGATGCGCCGTGCGCTTGCCATCCGCGAGACCCATCTGCCGCCGCACCACCCCCACCTGGCCCTCAGCCTCAACAACCTCGCGGTCGTGCTCGACGATCTCGGCCGGCACGCCGAGGCCCGCCCGCTGCACGAGCGCGCGCTTGAGATGCGCCGGACGCTGCTGGGGCCGGACCATCCGGACGTGGCCAATTCGCTCAACAATCTCGGCGCAAACGATCTGGACCGGGCCGACTGGCAGGCTGCGCATGACCACTTCAAACGCAGCAACGGGATCTGGACCGCACGGTACCGCGCGCGCACCGGCGCCACCGGGGATGTCGAACTCAAGCGCTTCCCGGATTCGTTCCTGGGGTTCATCCGGGCAGGCTTCGAGCTCGCCCAGGGGGCTGACGGGCCGGCGCAGGCGCGCCTCGCCGACGAGGCGTTTCGCGCGGCGCAATGGGTGCAGCGAACCGATGCGGCCGATGCGGTCGCCAAGATGTCCGCACGCATCGCGGCGGGAAGCGGTCCGCTGAGCGCGCTCATGCGCCGCCAGCAGGATCTGGCCAATCAGGCGCAGGCCCTGGACGCGGTGCTGCTCGCCCACATGTCGAAGCCGGTGAAGGACAGGACGCCACAGGCGGAACAGGACCTGAAACGGCAGATCGCGGCGGTCTTCAAGACCATTGCCAGGATCGATGACGAACTGGCCGTCGGGTTTCCCCGTCATACGGCGATGACCCGCCCGGCGCCCTTGTCGATCGCCCGGGCACAGGAACTGCTGCGCGCCGATGAAGCGCTCTACACGATGGCGATCACCGCGAGCGGCAGTTTCGCCTGGATCGTCACCGCCACCGAGGCCCGCTGGGTCCGTGTTCCGCTGACCCGGGACGCCATCGCGGACCATGTCGCCGCCCTGCGCTGCGGTCTGGACCAAACGGCATGGGCCAAGGACGACGGCCGGCGTTGCGCCGCCCTGCTGCCTGACGCGCCGGCTTTCGCCGCCGGGCTTGGGCCCTTCGACCTCTCCCGCGCTTACGCTCTTTATCGTTCGCTGTTCGGCGGCGTCGAAGATCTGATCGCGGACAGGAAGCTGTTCATCGTTCCCGCCGGTCCGCTCGCCTCATTGCCGTTCCAGGCCCTCGTCACCGAGGAACCGGCCGCCGCCTTTCCGGAAACCGCGTCCGGTTATGCCGACGCCGCATGGCTCGCCAGGCGCCATGCGCTTGCCGTTCTGCCTTCGGTCGCAAGCCTGCACGCGCTTCGCCGTCTTGCCGGCGCCAGCAAAGCCACGCGTTCGTTCATGGGCTTCGGCAATCCTTTGCTGACCGGGCCCACGGGCAAGGACCGCCGCGCCTGGGCGCGCCAGTCCTGTTCCAAGCTGGCGGCGGCGCGCGACGGTTCCTGGAAAGTGCCGCAACCCGACCCCAAGCTTTTTGCGCGCGGCCTCGCCAGCATTGAGATCCTGCGCCGGCAGCACCCGTTGCCGGAGACGACCGACGAGCTGTGCGCGGTCGGCGGCGTCAGCGGCGCGGCCGAGAGCGATATCTATCTCGGCGCCAAGGCGACCGAGACGATGGTCAAACGGCTGTCCGCCGACGGCGCGCTTGCCGAGGCCAAGGTCATGCACTTCGCGACCCATGGCCTGCTCGCGGGCGAGACCCGTAGCGTGACGCGCAGAACGGCCGAGCCGGCGCTCATGCTGACGCCGCCGGCGGCGGCAAGCGCCGGGGACGACGGTCTCCTGACCGCGTCGGAAATTGCCGGGCTCAAGCTCGACGCCGACTGGGTGGTGCTGTCCGCGTGCAACACGGCGAGTGGCGGGCAGGAGAGCGGCGAGGTCCTGTCCGGCCTTGCCCGCGCGTTCTTCTATGCCGGCGCCCGGGCGGCCCTGGTGTCCCACTGGGCCGTGAACAGCAACGCGACCGTCAAGCTCATCACCCGCGCATTCGATCACTTGAACGCCGATCCGGACGCGGACCGCGCGCAAGCCCTGCGCCGGGCCATGCTCACCTTGATGCGGGAACGCGGCTTCAGTGCCCATCCGACGATCTGGGCGCCCTTCGTGCTGGTCGGTGACGGCGCCAGATAGCTTCGAGACGCGCCGTTCTTTCGGTTACATGCGAGCGCCATGATCCGGACGCTCCATCTTCGCAAAGGCGCCGTATTGGGAAATTAAAACTGCCTGTCTTGACTGGAGTGGGCGGCGGCAAAGGAGGCCGATAATTATGCGTGAGCGCGTTCTTTTCCAAACATCCAAGACGCGTCGGCACCCGCTTCGGTTCGCGGGCCGGGGCCGATCTCTCTCCGCCGTCATTTTGACACCGGTTGTCCTGGCCGCTTGTCTGGTCCTGCAGGTGGTGCCCGCGGCGGCCGAAACCGGTCGCGACCCGATGACCTCATTGCGACGGGTCTATGGCAGCGTGCTGTTGTTCCAGCAGTTCCAAGCCGCATGCGATGAGCTCGCGCCGCAAAATGCCGCCCTTCACAGTGCGGCCTATGACGCCTTTGCCCGGAAGCACTCGATTTCCCGGATCGAACAGTTCTTCTCGGTCACACCCAATCCGGTGCCCAAGGTCGACGGCGTCAGAGCCGGTATGAAAAAGATCGCGCCGAAGATCCTGGCTCAGGTAGCGGCACGCCCGGAGACCTGTACCGTGCTCGGCGCCTTGTTTGAGCAGATGGTGTCAAAACAGGTCGGTCCCGCCGGCATCACCAATCTCGGCGCCTATTTCGACGGCCTTTTGGCGCAGGCGAACCTGGCGCCGCCGTCTCCGGCGACACCGTCTCCGGCGCCACCGTCTCCAGCACCCGGCGCGACAGCGCAGGCGCCTGCCGTGATCGTGCCGCAGTCCCCGGCAAAACCGGCCGAAGGCCAGAGCAAGAAGGGCAAGATCGAAACCCTCGCGGATGTCTATGAAGCGGCCTTCGCGATTCCGAGATTTCAGAAGATCTGCGACGACATCGTCCCGGAACAGGCGGCATTGCACAAGGCCGCGGTCGACGCGTTTTCGACCAAGCACTCCTTTGAGCGCATTCGAGCCTATTTCGCCGCCTCCAGGGACAAGTTCCCGTGGATCGAGGCGAGCGACACAAAGATCGAACAGGGTGTCGGCAAGGTGCGCGCCGCCTTCACCAAGAAACCGGAGGCCTGCTCGATCCTGCCGCTTGTGTTCAAGAGCATGGTCGAGAAGAAGGGCGAGGTGCAGGATTTGGGCGTGTTTTTCGATGGCCTGGTCTCCGGCGCCAAGGCCACGACGCCGCCGTCCGCTCCCGCCGACGTGATCGCCCCGGTCGACGAGTCCGCCGCACCGAAAGCGGTGCAACCCGATCAGATGGTTGTCGCCGCCGCCGCGACGACAGGCGGGCTGGCGATGCCGACCGCGATCCGCGACAAGGTCAAGCAACTGCCGGGCCTGTCCTGGACGATGCCGGATGGGGTCCGGTCCGGTTCCGGGCATTGCGTCTGGCGGTGCAGCGCCTATGCGGTCGAGAAAGGCGACAGCAGATATCCCTGGCTGATCATTCACGAAGCCGTGCCGCTCCCGGCCGAACAGGCGATCGACGCCGTTCTGGCGGGTACCAAGAGGAAGAAGGAGATCACCGGCAAAAAGCCCATACCGGCCGACGCGTTCGGCGCCAGCATGCCGATGAAACCGGACCGCACGGTCGTGATGAACGTCCATTACACGGACCGTGGGTCGAGCTCCGACAAGGAGCGGCGGCGCGTCATGTTCGGGTTCGAGAAGGGCGGGCTCAGCGTGGTTGCCGAATGGCACTATCCGAGGCTGCAGTCACCGGAGAAGACCAGAAAGAACGAACTCATCCTCGGCACAATGATGCGGTCGATCCGTATGGACACAGCCGCGGTCGAGGCGTCGTTGCGCGCGCCCTTGCCGGCGAGCATCGGCATGGTCAAGGGCGCGCCGCCCGGCGCCGATCAGGTCATCTACGCCGAGAGGCCAAACTATCATATGAACAGTCTGACGCTGAGCGGCTACTACGATGACGACGCCCGCTACCTCGATAAGGCGGTGTTCGGTCAGCAAGGACCGGTCATCAAGATCAAGGGGTCTACGCCTTACTACTATGTTCCGCCGCATTCAGACGGCGCGACGATAGAGGGCGCGTTCAAATCGTCGGACGGTTATTTCAACATGGGCGTTTCGGTGCTCAAGACAAGCCTCTTCATCTTCGGCCACAACGGACGATACAGCACCAGTTCGGGCAGCGGTGTCACCTCGACAAGTGGTTGGGGGCTGGCGAACAAGGGAAGCTCAAGCGGCGGCGAAGGCAGTTACAGGATTTCCGGCTATACGCTCGAGCTTCAGCCGGATAACGGACCGGCCAAACGGATGGCGTTCTTTCCGTATTATTCCAAGGTGTTCTGGCCCGGCAGCGATGCGCCGGACGGTAAGTTCAATTTCATCAATATGGGCGGCAAGGTCATGTTCCGCAATGACGACTAGAGCATGTCTCCCGAAAGTGGGCTCCGGTTTCGGGAAACAGACATGCTTTAACAAAGAGCTAGGGCGATGACGCGAATCAGAATGATCGCGACGCACTCTGGGTCTGCCGCCTGAACATCCAACCGGTTTGATCCTCTCCGGGGGCATGATGAACGTTTCGGAATACCTGGCGGAGATGCGAAAGCGCGCGGATGCACGAACATGGCATGACGACCTGTCGAATGACGTCAATCAGGTCTACGCGGATGCAAGAGACTGGAGCGGCTTGGAGGCGTTTTACGAGCGTGCCCTGTCGGATGTTCTGAGCGAGGCCAGATACAACCGTGTCAGCATTAGAGACATCAAGCCGTTCGAGGACGGAGTTGCCGCATGTCTCGCCAAGGCCAGGGAGTTTCTGTCGGGCGACACCGACGTGAAGGCCGTGTACTTCGAATACTTCTACGACGGCGCGGAGTGGTGCAAGGGCGACCTCTACCTGCCGAAAGCCTACGAGCGGGAGAAACAAGGCTGGGCCGCCGAGTGGGACCATATGATCGACGGGCCGAACGTCCATGACTATCTGAACTACGATCCGGAGTTCGAATTCGAACGGCTTTCGGAATACATCGCCGCTGACTACGTCCATGCATGCTTCCTGGCGGCATGCGGGCGGGCGTGGGATCAGGCCGGT
>JBPCWF010000370.1:0-4018 GCA_051009775.1 Hyphomicrobiales bacterium
GTGCGTCCCGGCGTGAACGGCACCTCCACGCCGTGCCCGGCGTCGTTCGCGGCTTTCTCCACCGCGGCGCAGCCGCCGAGGACGATCACGTCAGCGAGCGAGACCATCTTTCCGTTGGCCTGGGCGCCGTTGAACGCCTTCCGGATCCCGTCAAGCGTTTCAAGCGCAGTCGCCAGCTGCTCGGGCTGGTTGACGTCCCAGTCCTTCTGGGGGCTGAGCCGGATGCGCGCGCCGTTTGCCCCGCCGCGCTTGTCGGAGCCGCGGAAGGTCGAGGCCGAGGCCCAGGCGGTCGAGACCAGCTCGGAGATGGAAAGACCCGATGCGAGGATCCTGGCCTTGAGGTCCGCGGTGTCCTGCGCGTTGATCAGCTCGTGGTCGAGCGCGGGGACCGGATCCTGCCAGATCAGCTCTTCTTCGGGCACTTCGGCGCCGAGATAGCGCGCACGCGGGCCCATATCGCGGTGGGTCAGCTTGAACCACGCCCGGGCGAAGGCATCCGCGAGCTCATCCGGGTTCTCGTGGAAGCGCCGCGAGATCGGCTCGTAGATCGGATCCATCCGCATCGCCATGTCCGCGGTGGTCATGATCGTCGTGACTCGCTTCGACGGATCATGGGCGTCGGGCGCAAGGTCCTTGTCCGCCACATCCTTCGGCACCCACTGCCAGGCGCCGGCAGGGCTCTTCGTCACTTCCCACTCGTAGCCGAACAGCATATCGAAATAGCCGTTGTCCCACCGGGTCGGGTTCGGCGTCCAGGCCCCTTCCAGGCCGCTGGTGATCGCGTCGCCGCCCTTGCCGCTGCCGAAGCTGCTGGTCCAGCCAAGGCCCTGGTCCGCGATGCCGGCAGCCTCGGGTTCGGGACCCACAAGGTCCGCGTCGCCGGCGCCATGGGCTTTGCCGAAGGTGTGTCCGCCGGCGGTGAGCGCGACGGTCTCTTCGTCGTTCATGGCCATGCGTGCGAAGGTCTCGCGAATATCGCGGCCGGACGCAACCGGATCCGGCTCGCCGTTCGGCCCCTCCGGGTTCACGTAGATCAGGCCCATCTGCACGGCGGCGAGCGGGTTCTCGAGTTCCCGGTCACCGCTGTAGCGCTTGTCGCCAAGCCACTCGGTCTCGGTCCCCCAGTAGATGTCCTCTTCGGGTTCCCAGATGTCCTCGCGCCCGCCGGCGAAACCAAAAGTCTTGCCCCCCATGGACTCGATCGCACAGTTGCCGGCAAGGATCATGAGATCGGCCCAGGAGATCGTGTTGCCGTATTTCTGCTTGACCGGCCACAGCAGCCGGCGCGCCTTGTCCAGGTTGCCGTTGTCCGGCCAGCTGTTGAGAGGCGCAAAGCGCTGGTTACCGGACCCTCCGCCGCCGCGGCCGTCGGCCGTGCGGTAGGTGCCTGCGCTGTGCCACGCCATCCGAATGAAGAGTCCACCGTAGTGACCGTAGTCGGCCGGCCACCAGTCCTGACTGTCGGTCATCAGCGCATAGAGGTCTTTCTTCAGGGCCTCAAGGTCGAGTTTCTTGAACTCCTCGGCATAGTTGAACCCAGCGCCCATAGGATCGGACAGGGCGGAGTTCTGATGCAGAATTCTCAAGTTCAGCTGGTTCGGCCACCAGTCCGCGTTCGACAGAGCGCCAAGAGATGTGGTTCCGTGCATTACCGGGCACCCGCCCGCAACTTTCTCGTCCATTATTCTCTCCCATCGTGGTCTGTATGTTTCAAGCTGTTCCGTGCAAAAAGATCATGAAGTCCATGGAGGACGTTCCGGTTTCATGGCCAGCGCGCGGTGACAAAGCGCCAGACAAGCGGAATGTCCGGATTGCCGGGGTTTCTCCAGACGTTGAGCGTCCTCAGACACATCCGGGCCGGGGACGCCGGCTTTCCGGGCGTTCGGGATAGCAGCGACCGGCGCGCCGTCAGTGGCCGTGACGCGAGGCGGCTGGGGCATTGGCTGATCCTCGTCTACGCTACAAGACGTCTACCAAATCTGCATCATTAGTTTAAGTTGAATTTACTGATTGTCGCAATAAGATGTCCTTATGATCAATTTGACACTTAGGCAGCTTCGCTACTTCGAAGCGTTGGCACGTCACTGCCACTTTGGACGCGCGGCAGAGGCCTGTGCGATCTCTCAGCCCGCCTTGTCGATGCAGATCAAGGAACTGGAGGAATCGCTGAGCGTCGCATTGGTCGAGAGAAGCGCGCGACAGGTCCGGCTGACCGGCTTCGGAGAAGAGTTCACGCTGCGTGTCCGCGACATCCTGCGCGCGGTCGATGAACTGGGCGACCTGGCGCGTGCCTCGCATGACGGACTTGTCGGCCGGCTGCGCGTTGGCGTGATTCCGACGATCGCACCCTACCTGCTGCCGACACTCATCGGCAACCTCACTCGAATGCATCCCGGTCTCGACATTCACGTGCGTGAGACGCTGACGCCGAAGCTTATACAAGAGCTGGCGGAAGGCCGGCTCGACACAGCGGTCGTTGCTCTGCCGGTGTCCGAGCCTTCGTTTACCGAGGTCGCGCTGTTTGCGGAAAACTTCGTGCTGGTCCGGCCGGGCGAGGACGAGGGAAAGCCCGTGCCGAGTAGCGAGTCGCTGCGCGAAATGAGACTGCTTCTGCTGGAAGAGGGGCACTGTTTTCGCGATCAGGCCCTGTCATTCTGCAACATTCAATCGGCGCTGCCACGGGAAATGCTGGACGGGAGTTCTCTGTCCACACTTGTCCAGATGGTCGGCGCCCGCATGGGTGTCACCTTGATCCCGGAGATGGCCGTGCCGGTGGAGACACGCTCGGCGTCGGTATCCCTCGCTCGCTTCCAAGACCCGCAACCGTCTCGAACCATCGGCATGATCTGGCGCAAGACAAGTCCAATGGACAGACAGCTGTTGCAAGTGTCCGAAGTGGTTCGTCACTCAGCCGACGCGTTGCGCGAGCAGCACAATCCGGGATCGTCATCGCGCAGCCCCCGGACCTGAACAGCACTCCGCCGGAAGATATTCTCCCATTGAACAGACCGGTCATTCGATGTGGCATCGACAATTCGTGCTTCGGGTCATCTTCGCCCGAAAGTGCAGCCCGGAATTAAGACCGTTTACGGATCAATAACTGATGCATTCGACCCGAGTGTCCGCTCTCGCTCCAGAAGCAGTCGTGCCCGCTTGGCGAACTTTACGGGGATTTCGTTCCATTACCAGACCTGTGGCCCAAATCCGCAAATAGCAATTGCTCGGAGTATGATATGTTCTTGATGGGGCTCGATGGAGCGAGCCATGCGCAAGGCATGCACGGACGTGGAGTGGTTCGAGGACTATCAGGTTGGTGATGAGTTCCTCAGTGAGCCCGTTGAATTCACCGAGAAGGAAATAGTGGAATTCGCGCTGCGCTATGATCCACAGCCGTTCCATATCGACCGGGAAGCCGCGAAAGCATCGCAATTCGGGAGCCTCATTGCGTCGGGCACGCATCTTTTCCCGGCGGTATGGGGAGGAATGATACGGGCCGGCTTTTTGAATGGCCGTGCAATGGGAGCGCCAGGCGTATCACTACTGTTCAAGAAACCAGTTCGCCCCGGAGACACGTTGACTGTGCTTAGTCGTGTTTCTGAAGCGCGAGCCTCACGCTCACAGCCTGATCGTGGCTACGTGGAGTTCGAATCTGAAGCAACCAACCAAAAGGGCGAGGTTGTGATGACTTTCTCCTATCAGCAGATCATTCCTACCCGGCCAGATTAGTTGCTCAAGACCTATAAGCGCCCGTGCACTGAGACGCCGTGCGACAATATTGGTGCAAGCCCGTTAGTCTGTTCTTGGCAAATGCCGTTCTTCATCTGAAGGTCCGCAATGCCGTCAGGAGCAGTCGAGAAAAGAAGGCGGCAGATACCTGCATTCAGTGCCAACAGTTGCCGCTCGGCCATCTTGGGCCGTGCCGGCTTAACCGGCACCGCCAAACATTCAGCCAACGATCTCCTGGTTTCTGTCCTACAGCGTGTCGCGATCATACTGATTCGCGTCATCGCCCTAGCTC
>JBPCWF010000371.1:0-3932 GCA_051009775.1 Hyphomicrobiales bacterium
GACAGAGCCCATGGCAGCGGCGCTGGCGCTGTCCGGCAGTGCCGAGGTCGAGTGCGAGTATGTCGGTCCGGTGCCGCTGGCCAAGGATTATGGCGAGATCCGCATGTACCAGCTTAAAGAGCGAAGCTAACGCTGAAATTCGGCGATCCGTTCGATGGTGTCCGGATCGAGGAAGCCGCGAACGGTGGCCTCGGTTTCGAGCGCCATGGCGGCTTTAAGGTCGAATTGGGCGGTCGAGCGGAGCGTGCGCTTCATATCGTGCACCGCGCCCTGAGGGAGTTTTGCGATCCTTGCCGCGACATCGCGGGCCTCATCCATCAGGCCGTCGTCCTCCACCACCCGCCACGCGACACCCATGTCGTGCAGGGTGTCCGCGTCATGCCGTTCGCCGAGAAACAGGAGCTCGCGCGCGGTGTTGAGGCCGGTGAGGGCAGGGAGCAGGGCGGTGACCCCGCCGGTGACGAACATGCCCCAGTGAAGCTCCGGAAAGAACGCCCTGGCACTCCTGGCCCAGATCGGGAAGTCGCAGTTGATCGCCCATTCGAAACCGCCGCCGACCGCCCAGCCATTGATCGCGCCGACCACCACCTTGTCGCCGAAGGCGATGGCATCCGTGGCCCGCTGGATCGCCTCCACGGCCTCCCTGGCGGCCGTCTCGGTCTCGGGATGACTGTGCTCGACCAGATCGTCGCCGGCGCAGAACGCCCGGCCGGCCCCGGTGAAGACGATCACTTTGGTGTCGCCGTCGCGGTTGGCGTCGTTGAACGCGTCCGCCACGTCGCGGACGAGATCGCCGTTCATGGCGTTAAGGGCATCGGGCCGGTTCAATGTGATCGTACGGATGCCCTTGCCGTCGAGTTCGCTCAAGACCGTCGCGTAACCCATTCGCTAAACCTCGCCTCTGAACACGCGCCGGGTCTTGCCTTCGGTGCGCGGCAGGGAGTGCGGCGGCAGCAGGCGGACCCGCGCGGTTGCGCCCAGGTCGATCTTGACCGTGGCCTCCAGCGCCTGGACCAGGCCCTCGGTGGCAGCGCCGGGATCGGCGAGCTCGACGTCGAGCGGCAGCAGATCGTAGGGCGGCGGTCCGTTGAGCACGATTCGGTATTCGCCCGACAGTTCCGGGAAACGGTTCACGACGCCCGCGACCATGGACGGGAACAGGTTGAGCCCCCTGACCACCACCATGTCGTCGCTACGGCCGATCACCCGGAAGCGCGGCGCGGTCCGGCCGCAGCGGCCGGTGACGATGCCGGTCAGCGTGACGATGTCGCCGGTGCGGAACCGCACCAGCGGCTGGCATTCCTTTTCCAGGTGGGTCAGGACAAGTTCGCCGCTCTCACCCTCCTTCCACGGGCGCCGTTGAGCGCTGTCGGGATCGATCAACTCGGGATAGAGCAGGTCGAGCGCGACCAGATGCAGGTCGTTGCACTGATCGGTCTGGCCGGCGAAATTGCACAGGACGTCGGAGACGCCGTAATTGGCGTTGCGCGCGGTGAACCCCCAGACGCTTTCCAGACGCCTGCGGAACACCGGGTCGTCAAGCCCCGGTTCGCCGCCGAACAGGGCGAGCTTGATGCCGAGATCGCGCGGTTTGAGCTCCGGGTGGTGTTTTGCGATCACCGCGTCGAGCACTGCGGGGTAGGACGGCGTGCAGGAAATCGCGGTGATGCCGAGTTCAATGATCACCCTGATCAGCCGTTCCGTGCTGCCGACGCCATAAGGCACCACGGTGGCCCCCGTCGCCTCGAGCGAGGCGTGGTCGGTATAGCCGCCCATCCACAACTGGTAGTTCAGGCAGTGGACGACACGGTGACCGGAGCCGAGGCCGGCGGCCGATTGGGCGCGCGCGCCGACCGCGGCGCTCATCACTGCGTCGGTTATGCTGAGTGCGATGTTCATGGCGTTGCCGGTGGTGCCGGACGTGCGGTGGATGCGGGAGATCTTGTCCGGCCGCGACGTGAGATAGGAGCCGAATGGCGGATGCTGGCGCTGATCGACCCGCAGCATCTCCTTGTCGGTGAACGGCAGGTCGGCGATCTCTTCGATCTGTCCGGTCAGGCGAATGCCAGCGAAATGTTGCCGGTAAAATGCCGAGCCCGACGCGACATAGGCCGCATGGCGCAGCCACCGCCGCCGTTGAAGCCGGTCGATCTCGGCCAGCGGCAGGAACTCAGCCCCGGGTATCGCACCCCGATCCGTAGGCACTGCAGCCTCCTCCTCAGCCCGGTGATTGGAGCAGGGCAGGGGGTGAAGCGCAAGTGATTCGGTGACGGCGCCGGCTGGCGATAACCGGAGATAGGGGGTTATATTATCGTGCTGCCGCCTGTATACGCGGGGGAGTGTCAAGCTGAGGGAGCAGGGATCATGGAGAGGCTGCGCGAAATTGCCGAAGAGGCGACCAATGCCATTGACGGTTTGCTGAAGAGCAAACTTACCGAAGAGCAATGGCAGGAGGTCGAGAAGATCATCGAGCAGACCACGATCAAGGCGCTGCTCGAGGGCCAGCACCGGGCCGTCGATGTGGCGCTGGGCTATCCGTCAGCGGATAAGGATCTGGCACACAAGATCGCGGATGCGATCCGCCGGAAGAACGATACGCTGATCGTAAACCTGTCAAGCATGCGCTGAGCGGCGCGGCGGATGGCGCCGCGATCAGCCGAACAGCAGGATTGCCGCAAATGAAATCGCGACAAACAGCCATGCCGTAAGCAGGTCGGCCACCGAGAGGTGCCGGTGCTGGCGCTCATAGTCCGTGTCGGGTGCGGTGCTTCTTGAAATCATTGATAAGTCTTCCCCTGACCGTCGCATCGCGACAGGTCGGGATACTCGTTGCGGGTGATGTCGCGGCCAACACCGCGCGGCCGGGTTTCAACCTGACGGCTTGTGCCGGGTGAGCGGGTCAGCGTCGTGGCGTGAAACGGGATTTCACGCGACTGTTCCCGGCGACGACCAAAGTATGATCCTGTCATTGTATTCCCCTCGTGTTGAATATCAGTTGCTCTCGCGCCCTTGCGGCTTAGCTGATCAGAATCAGCGCGCCGATCGCGACTGTTGCTACGATCCATGCCGCCAGCATCTCCTTGACCGGAGATCTTAGAGACGGCGTCCAATAGGGCTCGGGCCCATGGGTCTGCTTTTGTTCCTGCATCGGTCCAATTCCTCTTTGAATGAATATGAGGTGGAACCCACGGGTACCCTGTGATTTGTGTCACATAGGCTGACTCTCGGGCCTGAACCCAAAAGGATGGCGCATTTTCGACCTCTTGGAATATCAATCCATTTTAACTTTCTGAAAAATATGATGTTTTTTCCTCATTTGACTTAAACGTAAAAGTCAAATAAACATCTGCTGCCAACTCCGATCGGAGTTATTGCGAAATTTCTACCGCACGGGAGCCGCCATCATGGTGCTGGCCGCATATGGCGAAGCAGACACGGCCGAGGGCGCCGGTGGCATGCGTTATGCCACGATCACCGAGGTGACGCGGGAGTTCGGCATCACCACCCGCACGCTGAGGTTCTATGAAGCCGAGGGCATGTTGAACCCGTTGCGCCGTGGCCGCAGCCGGTTGTTCAGCCAGCGCGAGCGCACGCGGCTCAAACTCATCCTGCGCGGCAAGAGGCTGGGGCTCAGCCTGGCGGAGATCCGCGAGATCATCGACATGTATGACGCAGAGCCTGGCGAGGCCGGCCAGCTCGCGCTCCTGGTGGCCAGGATCGTGGACCGCCGTGCCGAGCTGCGCCAGAAACAGCGCGATATCGAGCTGACCCTAGAAGAGCTCGATCAGGTCGAACAAAGGTGCCGCAAAAGACTTGAGCAACTGGGAGAGACCTCATGACCGCGCTGACACCTACAGATCCCGATTTTGAGGCCAGGGTGCGCGACAGCTTCGCGCGTCAGCCGTTCATGGCGACGATCGGGGCGGAGCTCC
>JBPCWF010000372.1:0-3219 GCA_051009775.1 Hyphomicrobiales bacterium
AATTCCGCCTCGCGCTGGGCCATCAGCTTGGAGCGGTAGCGGCTCTGCACGATATCGACGGCGACCAGCACGAACAGCACGAAATAGAAGGTCGACTTGGCCATGGGCTCGACCGGGACGCCGAACAGGGTCAGATGCGCCAGATGGCCGCCTTCCGACAGGAGCATGATGCCGACGATGAACAGGATGAACAGGCCCAACACCTCGTACATCCGGTTCTTCTTGAGGAATTCCGCGACGAAATCCGACAACGCGATCATCATGACGCCGGAAATGACGATGGACGCGGCCATGACCAGAAACACGTCGGTCAGGGCGAGCGCGCTCAGGATCGAATCGAACGAGAAGATCAGGTTCATGGTGACGATCCAGAACATGGCGCCGGCGACGGTGCGCTGGGCTGTGCCTTCGGACTTCTCGATGTCGTCGACCGCGAGCATGTGGAAGATCTCCTTGGTCGCCGTGTAGATGATGAAGACACCGCCCAGGAGCACGATGAAGCTGTGGACGTTGACGTCGCCTTCGAGAATACCGGTCAGCTGCACCGAGAAGAACGGGTTCTGGAAATACTGGATCGCAGACATGACCACGAACAGGAGCACGATGCGCAGGATAATGGCGAGCGCGATGCCCATGCGGCGCACGTAGGCCTGCCTTTCCGGCGTGACCCGTTTCGATTCGATCGAAATATAGAGCAGGTTGTCGAAACCGAGCACCGCCTGCAGCAGCGTCAGCATGGCAAGCGTGAAGAGATTGTCGAGCGTAAACAGGTTTTCCATGGGGCCCTCAGCGCATCTGTCCTGACTGGAGCACTGTTTGTACCCGCTGCGGATGAAACTTCAACAGGACAGGCGTCCATGCCCTTGACCGCGCCGCGCGCCGGACGCACAGTCCACGCAAAATCGCAATGGACCGGACGCCATGCCCACCGACCAGACCCAGATGACCCAGCCCAGATATCACGGTATTCCGAGCTTCATGCGGGCGCCGATCGTCGACGATCCGGCGCACGCCGATATCGTCATGGTCGGCGTGCCGTTCGACGGCGGCGTAACCAACCGGCCGGGTGCGCGCCACGGGCCGCGCGAGCTGCGCAACCAGTCGAGCCTGATGCGCATGATCCATCCGGCGACCCGCGCCAACCCATACGACCAGTGCCGGATCGGCGATCTGGGCGATGTCGACTTTCCCGAAGTCTATAATCTCGACGCCTGCGTCGACCGCATCCACGATTTCTACGTGGCCGTGCGCGAGGCCGGCGCGGTGCCGCTGACCGCCGGCGGCGACCATTGCATCAGCTATCCGATCGTCAAGGCGATGGCGGCCGGCGAGCCGGTCGGCCTGGTCCATATCGATGCCCATACCGACACCTGGGACACGTTCGGCGGCAGCAAGTTCATGCACGGTACCCCGTTCCGCCGGGCGGTCGAGGCCGGCGCCATCGACCCGGAGCGCACGATCCAGATCGGCATTCGCGGCGCCCAGAATTCCGATGAAGGCTGGGTCTATTCGCGCGATGCCGGCATGCGGGTGATGTTCATGGACGAGGTCGCGGAGCTCAACATGATGGACGTTGCCGACGAGGCGCGCGAGATCGTCGGCGGCGGCCGGGTCTATCTGTCCTTCGACATCGACGCGCTCGATCCCAGCCATGCGCCCGGCACCGGCACACCGGAATCGGGCGGTTTCACCTCGCGCGAGGCGATCACCCTGCTGCGCGGCCTGCGCGGGCTCGATTTCATCGGTGCCGACCTGGTCGAAGTCTCGCCGCCCTTCGATGTCGGCGGGCTCACCGCGCTCAACGGCGCGACCCTGATGTACGAGCTCCTGTCCCTGCTCGCCGACCGGGCGGCCGCCGACGCGTGAGACCGATATGAAAGCCGCGATCTTCGACACGTATAACGCACCCCTCGAGATCCGCGACATCGCAGAGCCTGAATGCCCGCCGGACGGGGTCGTGGTCGAGGTCAGGGCCTGCGGCGTCTGCCGCTCCGACTGGCACGCATGGAAGGGCACCGATCCGGACATCACCGCGCCCCATGTGCCGGGCCACGAGTTCGCCGGCGTGGTCGCCGAGACCGGGCCCGATTGCCGCCGTTTCGCCATTGGCGACCGGGTCACCGCACCGTTCATCCTGGCCTGCGGCCGGTGCCCAGACTGTCTGGGCGGCGATGCGACCGTGTGTTCCGACCAGCATGTTGTCGGCTTTTCGGCCTGGGGCGCCTTTGCCGAGCGTGTGTCGGTGCCGCGCGCCGATTTCAACATGGTCCGGCTGCCGGACGCGCTGGAGTTCGTTGCTGCCGCCGGCATGGGCTGCCGGGTGACGACCGCGTTCCGCGGCCTGGCCGACCGGGCCCGCCTGCAGCCCGGCGAGTGGCTTGCGGTCCATGGCTGCGGCGGTGTCGGCCTGTCCGCGGTTATGATCGGCGCGGCGCTCGGAGCCTCGGTGCTCGCCATCGACGTCAACGACGATGCGCTGGACCTCGCCTCGGGGTTCGGCGCCACTGCCGTGCTCAAGGTCACGGGCCTCGCCCATGTCGGCGATGCCGTGCGCGACATGACGGGCGGCGGCGCCCATGTCTCGATCGACGCCCTCGGCATCACGCCGACCTTCCACAATTCCATCGCCGGCCTGCGCAAGCTCGGACGGCATGTGCAGATCGGCCAGCCGCTCGAGGAACATGCCGAACCGGCCATCCCGCTGCTCGAGCTGGTCTATGCGCGCCAGATCGCGGTCATGGGCACGCGCGGCATTGCCGCCAGCCGCTTCCCCGCCCTGTTCGACATGATCGCCGCCGGCCGCATGGACCCGGCCCGGCTGGTCACCAGGACGATCCCGCTCGAAGAGGCCGGCGTGGCGCTCGCCGCCATGGACGGCTATACGGGTGCGGGTATTACGGTGATCGACCGGTTCTGAGGGTCTTGGATATGCCGCCGCCAGTCCCTTAACCGTCATTCCGGACGGAGCGCGTCAGCGCGGAGATCCGGAAGCCATTGGCCGTTCAACCAGATACAACCCCGCAATGTTTTCGATGAACGGCCATTGGATGCCGGCTCAAGGCCGGGATGACGGGAAAGACCGCCCCCTACTCCACCATGGCGAAGATCTCGATCTCGATCACCATGCCGGGATAGGCGAGTATGGGCAGCGGGATGCCGGTCGTCGCGGGGCCCGGGTCGGAGAAATATGACGAACGGATCGACAGATTGTCATGCAGG
>JBPCWF010000373.1:0-3302 GCA_051009775.1 Hyphomicrobiales bacterium
AAGAACTGTCAGACCTCCGAATATCCACTCGACATCCTTATGGCTTCGGGCCGCGCCGCATCCTGGCGGCGCGGCCCTTTTCTTTGGCCCGACCAGCGGCAAAAAAAGATGCCCGGCCGAAGCCGGGCATCTCCTTCGGTTCAGCTGGTGAGTGTGCACGCTGAGAGCCGAAACACATAATGGCTGGTCTTTCGATGGCCCCTGTTGCGCGAGCCAGGTCCGGAACCGCCGTCAGTGATGGCCGCGACCTTAGCGGCAGCCCGCGGTTTTTGAAACTCCAAGCTCCCATCGTTGGAAATGGATCTCTAATACCGGCCGCTCATTTTTCAGAAAATACGCCGTAGATTTTAGCAACCCGCCGACAGTTGCCCGTTCGTGCGGCCTGAACATCGGCGGCAGAGTCGACCTGCTTAGTATCTCTTAGGCATTCCCTAACCTTAATGGTTCGATAAGTTGATCTATTCTTGAATCAAACCAATCATTATTTGGTAAGACTTTTGCAGTATCCATTGTGATAGGTTTCAAATAAGTACGCATGGAACACTCACATATAAGGAGTGTCCAGATCAACAGGAGGCGCAACCGGTGAAAACCTCGCGGACACCCACTCACTGCGATCGCGGCAGCAAGCGGCCGAGACGGCATTTGTTCGGCCGTTTCAAACGCAATTCGGACGGCTCGTCGATGATCGAATTCGGCATGATTGCGATGCCCTTCCTCGCCCTGCTGATCGCGATTTTCGAAACGACCCTGATCTTCTTCACTCAATCGGCGCTGGAGACCGGCGTGGCCAATGCCGGCCGCATGATCCGCACCGGCCAGGTTCAGGCCGACGGGATCACGGAAAACCAGTTTAAGGGCCTGGTGTGCGATTCGCTCGCCGGCTATCTCGACTGCAACAGCAAGGTCACCGTCGATGTCCGGAGCTTCTCCGACTTCGCCAGCATTTCCCTGCCCGCCGCTCTGGACGAGGATGGCGAACTTGCCGGCGGCACCGAGTTCACGCCCGGCGACTCCTCGGAAGTGGTCGTGGTCCGCGTGTTCTATGTCTGGGACATGATGACGCCGGATCACTTTACCGGCCTGTCCAACATGTCGGGCACCAAGCGGCTGATCGCGGCAGCGTCCGCCTTCCGCAACGAACCCTTCTAGCGTCCAGTCAGGAGAACGGTCATGAATTTTCTCAACAAGTTGCTCCCGGCCAGACGACCCAGGATGTTCCGCCGGGATGAGCGCGGCATGACGGCCGTCGAGTTCGCGCTGCTCTTCCCCATCATGCTGACCCTCTATTGGGGTGCGGTCGATATCAGCCAGCTCCTGACGGCGGACCGAAAGGTCACGTCTGTCGCCAGCACCACGGCCGACCTCGTCGCACAGGCGGAGACGCTCGACGCCGCCGCGCTGACCGATATCTACAACGCGGCCAGTGAAATCCTGGCCCCGCTGCCGGACGCCGACCTGTCGATCGTCGTCACCAGCATAACGATCGACGAGGACGGCGACCCGGAGGTCGACTGGAGCAACGCCCATAACGGCAGCGCGCGCACCACGATCAGCGGCATCACCATACCCGCCGGCATGATCGTCGGCGGCGGCAGCATCGTGCTGGCCGAGGTGAGCTATCTCTACGACTCGGTGATCACCAAATTCGTCAGCCAGAACTTCCGGCTCGCCGATGCCTTCTTCCTGAGGCCCCGGAAGGTCGAAAGGGTCGTGTTCGAGTAGGATCCGACCTGTCCTTCGACAAGATTTGACCGGGCCCGCCATCGTGCGGGCCCGTCGCTTTTCGGGTCGCGGTTGCCAGATTGCGCTTTTAAGCTTCGGCGGAATGTGTGAGGTTCGGCGCCTCAATCTCGATGGCCAACGGATCGGCCGATCTTTCTCACCGCACCTGCCACCCCGCTCCGGGCAGCCTCCGGAAGGCCGTGCGGTCGTGCGAAGGAGGCACGCGGGTGTCACCGCAGGACGCAGACCGCATCGCATCGCCCGGTAACGGGGTCACCGCGTGGACCGTGTGGACGCTTGCCGCCTGCGGGTTCGCGTTCGGTTTCTTCATGCGCGTCTCGCCGAGCGCCATGGTCGAGGACCTGATGCGCGATTTCGCCGTCGGTGCCGCGGTCGTCGGCAACCTGTCAGCGATCTATTTCTACGTTTATGCCGGCATCCAGCTGCCGGTCGGGGCGCTGATGGACCGATGGGGCCCGCGGCTCATGATCACCGGTTCGATTGCGCTCGCGGCGGCCGGCGCGGCCCTGTTCGCGAGCGCCCAGGACATCGCCATTGCCTATCTCGGGCGCTTCCTGATCGGCGCCGGATCGGCCGTCGCCTTCGTCGGCAGCCTGTCGCTTGCCGGCAGGTGGTTCGCGCCCAACCGCTTCGCCTTCGTCACCGGCCTGACCATGCTGGCCGGCATGATCGGCGGCATTCTCGGCCAGGCGCCGCTGGCCTATGCTGTCGGGATATTCGGCTGGCGCACCGCCATGCTCGCCAGCGCCTGCTTCGCCATAGGTCTCACCGTCCTGATCTGGGCCATCGTGCGCGACCGTCCAACCGGCACGGAGACCGGTCATGACCGGGTTTCGGGCGCCGCGTGGCGCAGTATTGCCTGGACCGTGACCATGCCGCGGATCTGGGTTATCGCCGCCGTGGCCGCTTCGTTCTCCGGTCCGCTGCTGGCCTTTGGCGGCCTGTGGGGCGTGCCCTATCTGATGGCGAAATTCGGCATCGAGCGGCCGGACGCCGCGTTTTACGTCTCGCTGAACCTGTTCGGCTGGGCGCTCGGCGCACCGGTCGGCGGCTGGCTGTCGGACCATGTCGGCCGGCGCAAGCTGCCGCTGTTGCTGGCCTGCGTCGCCAATGTGTCCTGTCTCGCGCTGCTGCTCTATCTGCCCGGCGTTTCGCTGGTGGCGACCGCCTGCCTGATCTTCCTGACCGGCCTGCTCGGCGGAACCATGGTGATCTCCTACGCCGTTGCGCGCGAGAACGCGCCGGCCGCGATCCACGGCGCCGTGACCGGTTTCATCAACACCGCCACGGTCGGAGCCGGCGCGGTGCTGCAACCGATCATCGGCGTGTTTCTGGACCTGCAGTGGGACGGCCGAATGGTGGACGGCGCACGGGTCTATACGGTCGAGGCCTATGACACGGCGTTTGCCAGCCTGATCGCCTGGGCCGTCATGGGCCTAGTCTTCATCGCGTTCGTAAGGGAGACCTATTGCCGGCCGCAGGCGGCGTAACAGGCGCCCGGGACCGGTCCATCACCGCTCAAGGCTCCAGCCTCCCGATACCGGCTTCTTGGCGAG
>JBPCWF010000374.1:0-8206 GCA_051009775.1 Hyphomicrobiales bacterium
CTCTAGGACCGTCTCAGATTTCAGCCGCGGCAATATCGGCAAAAACGTCCCGGTGAACCGGGTTCCAGCCGAGCTCGCGCATCGCCCTGGCGCCTGACATCCGCTGGCTCACTGCCCGGCCGCGCGCCCAGGCGCCGAGCATGGCAATGTCATCCTCGACCGGGACGACCCGAAGCTCTTCCGGCACACCGAAGCGCCTCGCGATCGCCCGCGCGATCTCTCCGACCTGCACGCCTTCGATGGTCGAACCGTGATACTGCGTGCCGCTTTGTGGCCGTTCCACTATCAGTGCATAAAGCTCCGCCAGATCATCCGCATGGACCAGAGGCCAATAGGTCTCCGCACTTTGGGTCACCGGTACAGGCCCGCCGGCGCGCGCGGATTCGGAAAACTGCCCGAACACGCCGCCAACCCCGTCATAGACCATGGCCGGGTGGACGACCATGGCCTGGATGCCGGGCGCGGAAAGGAGAGTTGAAATGCCCTCGGTCGCCCAGGCGTCGGACGGAAACGCATCGAACGGCGCGGTCTCGTCGATGACAAAACCGCCGGTATCGCCGAACAGCCAGCAGCCGCCCGTATAAACCAGGCCCGGGCGGTCATCACGCGCCCCGAGCCGTGCAATCGCGGCGTCCATCAGACGCCGGTCGATGACCGCCATGTCGTCGCCGAAGGTGCTCGCTGCATGGATCACGGCATCGGCCTTATCGAGTGCGTCGATCCATGGCCCCGGATCGGCGATGTCACCGTCGACCGGGTCGGCTCCGGCGTCGCGCAACCGGTCGGCGGAGCCGGGAGATCTGGCGAGAGCCATCACACCGTGCCCCCGCCGCACGAGGCAGCGCACCAGTGGCCCGCCGATGGAGCCTGTACCGCCAAGAACGAAAACGCGCATGGGCTAATGCCTGTAGGATGGGTCCTTGTCGTCGAGGACGAGTTTCATTTCCTCGAAATGCGCGGTGCCCATGTCGCCATACTCCTCCCATTCGGAAGCGACCTGCTCGGCAAGCTCATCGGGCATGACGCTGAGCGGCTGTCCGGTCGAATAGGCGAGCACCAGCGTTTTGCAGGCGCGCTCCAGGAAATAGAGCTCATCGAACGCATGTGCCACCGTATCGGCCGCGACCAGAGCGCCGTGATTGCCCATCATCATGACCGACCGGTTGCCGAGTATCCGGGCCAGACGCTCGCCCTCGTCATTACTGTCGGCGATCCCGCCATAGTCGAGATCGTAGGCGACCCGGTTGAAGAACCGCGCCGTGTTCTGATCGATCGGCTTGATTTCTGGATCCTTCAGGCCGGCGACCGCCGTGGTGTAGGGCATGTGCGCGTGCAGCAGGCAGCGGGCATGGGGCAGGGCGGCGTGAATACGGCCATGGATGCACCATGCGGACGGGTCCGGCGCATCCTCGCGCTCCATGGTCGTGGCGTCGTCGGCATCGAGCAGCAGAAGCTCGCTCGCCTTGATCCGCGAGAAGTGTTTCCAGCGCGGGTTCATCAGAAACTTCTTGCCGTCCGCAGTGACCGCCAGACTGAAGTGATTGGCCACCGCCTCGTGCCAGTGGTAGTGGACCGCCAGCCGGAATGCCGCAGCCAGGTCGATTCTGAGCTGCTGCTCGTCCAGCGTATCGGCTTGGGAAACGTCATGCAGATGGGTCATGGCAACCCTCCTTGGAAAAATACATCAGGTGTCGAACGAGCGGCCGAGCACGGCCGCCTGATCGTCGAATATGGAATCGGACCCTTCGACCCGGGGCAGGGGAATGCGCACCGGCAGTTGCACCTGCCGCGGTGCCCAGGTCGGTTCGCCGGTCAGAATCCGGCTGTTGAATTCGCCGAGTTCATATGTGTCGACCAGCGGCCAGGCATCGACCGCGGCATAGGAGAACAACAGGAGCCGGCGTTCGCGCGCGCCACGGTTTTCCGAAGACGCATGCAGGGTCCTGACATGATGAAACGTGCAGCTCCCGGCAGGTCCCGTGAGCGCAACCGCGTGGTCGATCTGATTGCCCAGGTCGTGCGGGTTGCAGGCGCCGACGAAGGTGCCGTTTGAATGGTGATTGTAGACCGGCCCCTTGTGCGATCCGGGGATCACCATGAGCGGACCGTTCTCCTCGAAACAATCCTCAAGCAGGACCCCGACCGCGAGGATGTCGTCATTGGTGTGCGGGTAGAACGCCCAGTCCTGATGCCATTCGATTGCGGCGCCTCCGGAAACCGGCTTGATGTTGAGCTTGCTGTGGTCGAACCGGACGCCGGGCCCGATCAGACTTTCCAGAATGGCGACCAGGTCAGAGTTGCGCATGGCCGCCGCATAGGCCGGGTGTTGCGCATGGGGGTCCTTGATGCGACGGACCCTGGGGGCTTCCGCGTCATGGTCCGGCGCCAGGTCGAAGGTCGCATCGCTCGCCGGCACGGTCCTCGAGCGTTCGACAAAGCTGTCCGTGACCCGATTGAGTTCGGCCAGCTCCGCCTGCCCGAAGACGTTCTCGACGACGAGATACCCGTTGTTGCGGTAAGACGAGATCTGCTCTTCTGTCAGCATCGGGCACTCCCTTCACTGAGCCGGTTCGATTAAACAAACCCAATTATTCGCCGCCCATGCGGACCGGCAAGAGAATAAATTTCAGCCATCCGCGGCAAGCGTCTAGGCGTCTTCGCGCAGTTCCTTCTTCGACAGCTTTCCGACCATGGTCTTTGGCAGCTCATCGCGAAACTCGATATGCTCCGGCATCTCGATCTTGGACAGTTTCGGCTTGAGGAACTCCAGGACCTCCTCGACCGTTGCGGATGTATTGGGCTTGAGCTTGATGAACGCTTTCGGCGCCTCGCCGCGATAATCGTCCGGCACACCGATCACCGTGACCTCCTCGACCGGCGGGAACTCGTAGATCGCGTCCTCGATGCGGCGCGGGTAGACATTGAAGCCCGAGCACAGGATGAGATCCTTGAGCCGGTCGATCAGAAAGGTAAAACCGTCTTCGTCCATATGACCAACGTCGCCGGTGCGCAGGAACTCACCGACGAAGGTGTCTTCGGTCGCCTCGGGATTTTGCCAGTAACCCTTCATCACCTGCGGTCCGGAAATGCACACCTCGCCGTCCTCGCCAACCGGCAGCTCGCGTTCGCGGTCTTCCAGCGATCTGATCGAGATCACAGTGCCCGGCAGCGGCAGGCCGATCGAGTTCTCCTTGACCGGCCCGTCCGGCGGATTGGTGGTCGCGATCGGGGAAGTTTCGCTCAGGCCATAGCCTTCGACCACCTTGCAGCCCGCGATGCTCTCGAAGCCGCGCTTGATCTCGAGCGGCAGCGGCGCGCCGCCGGAATTGCAATGCACCAGCGAGGACAGGTCCTGCCCGGTGACCGAAGGGTGGTTCATGATGGCGTTGAACAGCGTCGGCACGCCCGGCAGGATCGTCGGCCGCTTGAGCTTGATCAGCTTGATCGCGTCTTCGAGTTCGAATTTCGGCATCAAGATCAGCTCGAAACCGCGCGACAGACCGTAGTTCATGATGCAGGTCATGGCGAACACGTGAAAGAACGGCAGGATGGCCAATATCCGTTCACCGCCTTCCTCGACATCCGGGAACCACAGGGACGCCTGCTGCACATTGATCGTCAGATTGGCGTGGGTCAGCATTGCACCCTTGGGCACACCGGTCGTGCCGCCGGTATACTGAAGCACGGCCACATCGGTTTCCGGCTCGATCTTGTGCGCGGTGTAGTCCGAGCCGTGCCCCAGCAGGTCGTCGAATGCGATCAGCGATCCGGCAACGCCGGAGGTCGTGGGTGAGGCGAGCTCGGCGCGTTTGAGCATCCGGAACAGCACCGACTTGACCGTGGGCAGCAGGGGCGCAAAGGGGCAGATCACGGCGCGCTCCAGCGTCCCGCTTTCAATCAGGGCCGCGGCCTTTTCGAACAGCATCTTGAGATCAAGCGTCACCATGACCCTGGTCTCGCTGTCCTTCACCTGATAGTCGAGCTCCTCCACCGTATAGAGCGGATTGTAGTTGACCACGACGCAGCCGATCTTGAGCGCCGCGAAGTAGAACACGATGAAATAGGGGCAGTTCGGCAAAAGCAGGCCGATCTTGTCTCCGGGTTTCAAGCCACTGGCCTCAAGGCCGGCGGCAACCTTTTCGGTCTGCTCCGCGATCTCACCGTAGCTCAGTGACTTGCCCAGGAAGTAGGTGCAGTTGCGCGCCGCATGCTGCGCCATCGACACATCGAACATGTCGGGCAGCGACTTCGGCGTGAGTTCCGCGTGCCAGTCGACTTTCGATGGATATTCTGCCAGCCATGGATAGTCGGTCGCGCGATCGGCTTTGGCGGTTTCCGCCTTTGTCGTGCCCACGGTCTTCTCCCTTGCGAAAAACGAAGTCTTCAACCGCCATTAGTCCATTGCCGCGCCAGCGCCGTCAACCGTGCGGCCGCAGCCATCGAACCGAAACGGGCCTGTGCCCGAGTTCGGCCATATTTGACTGCACCCTCTGTCCGGGCCTAAAACAGGCAGAGCGATACCACGGAATCGAGTGCCACGTTCCATGCCTTGCAGTGCCGTTAGCATAAGTGTTCGACGTCTTGCCTTCGTTCTGCCGATTGTGCTGGCGGTCGTCTGCGGCCCGGGGATCGATTTGTCCCAGGCGCAGGAGTCGGCCAAGGAGTTCAGGCAGCAGCTCTACCGCGCCCGTTCCGGACAATTGAACGCTCAGCTCTATGTCGCAAACGAGTATGAAAAGGGCAGGGTCGTCGAGCAGAACATGCAGCAGGCGGTCGGCTGGTACATGCGTGCCGCCCGCAAGGGCAACCTCGAAGCGCAGTTCCGCCTCGCCAAGATCCTCCATGCCGGTGGCAAGGGCGTGAAACGTCAGCCGGCGTCGGCGGTGAAATTCTACAAGGCCGCGGCCAAACGGGGCCATCCGGACGCCCAGAACTGGCTCGGCTATGCCTATCAGCACGGCCATGGCGTGGTGAAAAACCCCTCGATCGCAGCCGACTGGTACAAAAACGCGGCCGGGCATGGCCAAGCCGAAGCCCAGAACAACCTGGGGTTGATGTACCTGACCGGAAAAGGCGTAGAGCAGGATCACAAGACCGCCGCCGAATGGTTCCAGAAGGCGGCCGATCAGAACCATGCGATGGCGTTGAACAACCTCGCCGGCATGTATGAGGCCGGCTGGGGCGTGGAGCGCAGCGCGGACAAGGCCAGAGAACTCTACCAGACGGCCGCGGTGACCGGCAATCAGACCGCCATTGCCAATCTCAAACGGCTCGGGCAGCCGGCGCCCGGCGGCGCCGAGGGCAAGGTGGGCCAACGCGGCAGGAGCCTGCGCGGCACGACCGATCCGGACGATCCGACCGTGTATGAGACCAACACAGACGGGTCGGCCACATACGGAACCTCCCCGGACGAGACGACAACGGACGAGCCTGCTTCCGACGGCACGCTGTCGCGCGGCGACGTGGTGACCACAGATCCCAACCGGCCGATGACCGAACAGGAACTCGAACGCTGGCTCGCCCAGAACGACCCCGAAGACAGCCGGTGGCCGAGCGTGCAGAACAGCGGCCAGGACCCGTTCGGCGTACTGCAGAAAAACTGGGACAAGGTCAACAAGCAGCGAAAAAGACGCAAGCGCAAGGCCCCGTCCGACTCGCTGCGCTGACCGGCCGCACCGCCTGAACATCGCTTGGCCGTTAACCATCCTTTTCAACCAAACCTTTACCGGCTTGTCGCCACACTGGCGGTCGCGCAATCGGTGAGGCGTCAAGCTCTGCCCGGTGGGAAAACGGGCCCCGATTTCGCGGCGTAACGGGTAACAGCACATCCGCTCGAGCGGGGAAGAGCCAGATGATACAGTATGGTTGGTCCGGTATCGCCGGACAGGCATTTCGTTGCCCAGGGCGTGCGAGGACCGCATGGATCCTCGGCGTCCTGTTGACGGCTTCCGTTTTGGCCCTGACCGGGTGCAGCGGCAAGAAGTCGGCGTTTTCCGGCAAAGGCAGCCCGGTCTACAAGGGCCCGGACCCGATCCCCAAGGGGGGAGGGCACTACAAGGTCGGCAAGACCTATCGGATCGCCGGGCGCACGTATTACCCGAAAGAAGACCCGCACTACGACAAAACCGGAACGGCCTCCTGGTACGGGCCGAAGTTCCATAAGCGGGCGACGTCCAACGGCGAGTGGTTCGACATGAACGCGTTGACTGCGGCGCATCCGACCTTGCCGATGCCGACCTATGCCAAGGTCACCAATCTCGAGAACCGGCGTACTCTGGTTGTCAGGATCAATGACCGCGGTCCCTATGTCAGCGACAGGATCATCGATCTGTCGAAGAAATCGGCGGACGTCCTGGGCATCAGGAAGAAGGGTACCGCGCGGGTCAGGGTCCAGTATATCGGCAAAGCGCCGGTCAACGACACGGGCGCCGACCTGATCGCCATGAACCGGAAATACGGCACCAGTGCCGCGGGCCGGACCATGGTCGCATCCAGGACCGCCAGACCGCGGCGCGTCAAGGCCAGCCGGCACGACACCGCGCCGGCACGGCAAACCGCTCCGACTGTTACGGCACAGCCGGTTCAACCGACCTATGCACCCGACCAGACGCAGACCGCGCTCGCCGCGGCCGGCGGCACGACGCATATGATCGTCTCGCCGACCAACGAGGTTACGACCGGATCTGTGCCTGCGGTTTCCGACGCCGCCATGTTCTACGTTCAGGCTGCGGCATTTTCAAACCAGCACAATGCCCACAGGCTGAGCGATCGCCTCCGTGAGATCGGAAATGTTCAGGTCGACGCCAAGCAGATCGGGCAAAACGTCTATTACCTGGTTCGCGTCGGGCCATTGACTGATGAGGGGTCCGCGGACCACACCCTGCGTCGTGTCGTGGCCGCCGGCCATCGAGACGCCCGCATTGTGGTTCATTAAACGTATTGCCGACCAAATCTTTGTTCGCGGATGAGGCTTGCCCCACGCCTGCCAGGCGGTAAACTGCCGACATGCCAGGGAATCACAAGGGCCGGTGCGCGATTGCCGTGCCGGCCGCGCTCCAGCGATCAAAGGCTTGTCTCATGAACTCACTCACATTTGCGGCACTGGGCCGCCGCGGTCTGATGCATGGCGCAATCGCGCTGATTGCCGCTGTATTCGTTGTCGTCTCGGCCAAACAGGTTGCCGCCCAGGCGAAGACCATCGACTCAAAAGCCGAACATGCCATCCTGATCGACGCCGAGTCCGGCGCCGTCCTGTTCGAAAAGGCCGCCGACGAGCTCACGCCGCCCGCGAGCATGAGCAAGATCATGACCATGGTCATGGTGTTCGAGGCGCTCGAGCGCGGAGAACTGACACTCGACAGCGAATTCGTCATCAGCGAGGACGCCTGGCGCCGCGGCGGCGCGTCGTCCGGCGGCTCGACCATGTATGCCGAGTTGAATTCATCCGTCCGCCTCGAAGATCTGATCAAGGGCGTTGTGATCCAGTCCGCCAATGACGCCTGCATCGCCATCGCCGAAGGCATGGCCGGATCGGAGGCCGCATTCGCCGACCTGATGACCGAGCGTGGCCGCGAACTCGGCATGGACAGATCCGTGTTCACCAACGCCACGGGCCTGCCGGGTCCCGAACACCTGGTGACAGTACGCGAGCTCGCCATGCTCGCGCGGCACCAAATCTACACTCTCAAGGACTACTACCACTATTACAGCCAGACCGAGTTCACCTGGAACAAGATCAAGCAGCGCAACCGCAACCCGCTGCTCTACCAGAACATGGGCGCCGATGGCCTGAAGACCGGATACATCCGTGCCTCCGGCTACGGGCTCGTGGCCTCGGCCGTGCGCAACAACAAGCGCCTCATCCTGGTCATGAACGGCCTCAAATCGACCAAGAACCGCGCAAGCGAGGCGCGCAAACTGATGGACTGGGGCTTCCGTCACTTCAAGACCTATACCCTGTTCAAATACGGCCAGGAAATCGGCGATGCCCGCGTCTGGGGCGGCAAGAAGAACTGGGTGCCACTGACGGCCAACAAGGAAATACGCCTGATGCTGAGCCCGCTCGACCGCAAGAAGATCCGTGCCGAACTGGTCTACAAGGGGCCGGTCCGCGCGCCGGTCAAGAAAGGAGATCAGCTCGGCAAGATCCGCTTCGTGGCGCAGGACGCCACGATCGCGGAGATCCCTCTGTTCGCCACCGAAGATG
>JBPCWF010000375.1:0-4272 GCA_051009775.1 Hyphomicrobiales bacterium
GGTTAAGGCGTGGCGCGATTCAGGAGAGTTGCCGTTTCCCGATATGTCCGAGGCCGAGCGCGAAGAGCTTGTGCACTCGCTCGACTACCCGCCAAAAGGATCCGTCGGTTACGAGCCGCCCGAACCGGAGCAGGACAAGACCTGACCCTTGGCCGGATGGATGCTGAGATCGGATTGCGGCGGCTTCGCCGGGCAGTGGCCTAATCGGCGCGCTCGTAGGTCTTTTTGAAGATGTCGTCCTTGACCGGGTATTTCTCGCCTTCGATACCGGTGACAATCCAGTCGCCGGGCCGGGCGATCATGTCGCCCTCGAGCGTCTTGATCACGCCCACGGTCTGCGACGGCTTGCCGTCGGCACGGCGCTCGTCGACACCGTCGACCGGTTTGCCCGGGAACCACTGCACCGCGTCGATGACGACCGGTTTCTTTTGAAACTTACCCATTCCTCGCAATCGCTTTCTGCGTCCCGCGGGGCCGGTTGCCCAGAGGGATAAGCCGGTTTTCGGGCGCCATTCTATGGTCAGAAGGGGGGCTCGCCAAGTGCTTGATATGCAGCCGAAATCAGGGCGCCTGCCGGTTGCGGCCACGCCGTTTGCACCCAGATCGCGCTTGTCACACCCGTTCGCATGATAGATGCTTCGGCGCGGGAAATGCAGAGGAGTGCCGATGAAGACCGAACCGGCGCACGCGCCTGACAGCCTGACCAGCCGGTTGGGCGTTTTTCACAAAGACTATCGCGGCCTGATGCTGGGCCTGCTTGCAATCGGCGCGGCGATGGCGCTGCTGACCTTCGCCTCGCTCCAGCTGATCACCGCGATCGTGCAGGCGTTCCTGACCTCAGGCGGCGAAATCGCCCTGCCGCAAGGCCAGCCGCTCCATGGCATCATCAGCTGGTTCCGGGAAACCGCCGGCTTCACGGCTGGTCTGCAGGTCGTGGTCGCGGTGCTCGCGAGCTATGTTCTGGTTCAGGTCCTGAGTACGCTCCTGAGGTTCGTCAGCATCAGGGTCAACGCGTGGCTCGAAATCCGCTCGAGCAACGACATGGAGCAGTCGATCCTGGCCAACCTGCTGCGCAAGGACGACAAGTTCTTTCTGTCCCATTCCGTGGCCGAAATCGCCAACCGGCTCAACGTCGACACCCAGGACATGATCGAACGGCGCCAGACGGTGATCTCGCTCTTCACCACCGTGATGGGTGCGGCCTCGATCCTCTATTTCCTGCTGAGGGCCGACTGGACCTACGCGGTCTCAGCGCTCCTGTTCAGTCTGGTCGGCGTCTTCGTCATGCGCTTCATGCTGGGCGAGATGGAGTATCTGCGCAACGAACAGCTGCAGAGCGAAGACGACATCAAGTCGATCTTCGAGGACTATCTGGCGGCGGCGCCGGAGATCCAGGTCGGCAATCTCTATCCGAAGGTGATACGCCGGCTGGATTCGGTGCAGGACCGGCGGATGAACGCCTTCATGCGCACGGCGACCCTGAACGGCCGTCTGATGTCGGTCTACTCGATCAACCAGCTGATCGCCTTCGTGGCGATCCTGGGCGCGATCGCCTTTTCCCTGTTCTTCGGTGCCGATGCGGCGGTCAGCGGCCTGGTCGCGGCGGTGGTGGCCGCGGTGCCGCAGCTCTACGGCAACATTTCCGACATCGCCCGCGTGTTCATGGAGCTCAAGCTGGCCGAGGTCTCGGAACGCCGGCTGGTCGAGTATCAGAGCGACATGCCGTCCGGCCCGCCGACGGCGATCGCCGGAGCCAAGGCCGTGGCGGCGCCGATCGGCGTGGACGGCATCAAATACGCCTTCGTCTCGGGCGAACAGCTGCGCGGCGGCCCGGACGGCATATCCCTCAACATCGCGCCCAACAGCCTGAACGTGATCGTCGGGCCGGCCGGCTCGGGCAAGTCGACACTGGCGCAGCTGCTGATGGGCCGCATGGAGCCGGTGGCCGGCAGGATCACTTACGGCGACACCGAACTCACGGGCATGGGCCCGAGCGAGCGGTCCGGTATTTTCAGCTACATGCCGCAATCGCTGATGCTGATCGACGGTTCGATCGAAGAGAACATCCGGTTCGGCCAGCCGCCGACGCCCGACAAGCCGCCCGGGCCGCTGGATGCCGCCGCCATGGGCTGGGTCGAGCGCACCTCGGTCAGCGTGATCGCGCGCGAGCGCGCGCTCGATATGGAACCGGTCGGCGGGGATGTCGGCCGTTTCGACCAGCATGTCGGCGATTTGCGGCGCGCGCTCAGGAGCCGGGTGACGCATGAGGCGGGCATCGAGGTGGTGCCGTTCGGCTCCGCGCCGATGGTGCCGCGCCTGAGCGTGCTGGAAAACCTGACCACGTGCGCCGCCGATCTGGACCAGGTGTTCATCGAGCGCGACCGCGAGATGGAAGGTGCCATGGTGCGTCTTGCCGATGCGCCGGAAAGCCACCGGGTGATCGACTTCGGCCGCAGCGTGATCGGCGAGACCAGCAACATGCTGCAGCGCTGCCCGACCTACGACACCTATGCCGGCGTCGCGCCGTTCCCGATCTCGCGTCCGGTCTGGGAGTTCCGCTCGCAGCTGATCCGGCAGGGGCCGCTCGACCGTCCCGACCCGAAGATGAGGGGCGATCTCCTGCTGACCGGGCTGACCGCCTCGCCGCCGGAAGGGGCGGGGCCCGAGGTCGACGCCCTGATCCAGCTGCTGGACGGCCCGGGCGAGAGCGAGCTCAGCCAGCTCATGTCGCGCCAGTTCGGGCGGATGCTTGTGCCGCTCAGGGAGGACGAGCTCAACCCGAACCTGAGATGGCGCGACAACCTGCTGTTCGGCATGGCCATGATCACCAATGCCAAGGCGGCCCAGGAGGTCAACCGGATCATCCTGGACGAAGTCGCGGGCCATGGCGTCGACGAGCCGATGATGCTGAGCGGGCTGCGGTATAATGTCGGCCGCCAGGGCAAGCGGCTCTCGGGCGGCCAACGCCAGCTGGTCTGCCTGTGCCGGACGTTCATACAGGGTCATCCGGTGATCCTGGTCGACGAGCCGACCGCCGCGCTGGACCCCAAGAACCGGGGTGCGATCAACCAGCTTTTGCGCGACGCCGCGGCTGAGCGCACGGTGGTCGCGATCACCCATGATGTTGACCTTGCGCGGCTCGCCGACCAAGTATTGATGATGAAGGATGGCCGGCTTTGGGACACCGGCACGTTCGATCAGCTGGTCGAGCGTGCGCCTGAGTTCCGGCATATGATCAACATGAGGGAAGAGGCAGGGCTATGACCCTCGATGCCCGTATCACCACCTTGCATAACTGCGCGTTCTTCAGCGTGGTGCCGGAGCCGGACCTCCTGTTGCTGGCCGAAGCCATGCACGAGGAGCAGTTCGGCGAAGGCGATCTGGTGTGCGAGGCCGGCGACCCGGCGGACCGGGTCTATGTGGTCGCGTCGGGTGCGCTCAAGGTCGAGGTGCCGGGAGCCGATGGCGCGACGCGCGAGATCGGCCCGGGCGATCTGGTCGGCGAATACGGTCTGTTCGGAGACGGCACCCGTTCGGCGACCATCACCTGCCTGGCCCCCGTGACCCTGCTGGCCATGGACTATCCCCGGTTCAACGCCTTTCTGGTGACGTTTCCCGAGGCCACCGTCTCGATCCTGCGCCGCACCGTAAAGCGGCTCCTGGTTCTGGAAAGCAGGGCAGGGTGATGGCTGCCATCGAACCCCGCACGGACGGCCCGCTCACCGCGGGCGATGTGGCCGACGCCCTGAAGGGGCCCGGCCTTTACTGGCATACCGGGGACGTTACGCTGGACCAGTTCCGCGCGGTCTGCGAGCAACTGGGCGAGGTATTTTACGAAGCGGATGTACGGCTCGGCGCCGAGCGCCCGCGCAACTACCAACTGCCGCAGCCGATCGACTTTCACACCGACCATGTGTCGGCCGAGATCGCCGCCTGGTATTGCCTGGAGCGCGAGCAGGACGGCGGCTGCATGCGGTTTCTCGATCTGGCGCCGGTGGCGGATGAGATGAGCGCCGAGGAGCTCGATGCGCTTGCCCGGGTGCGGGTGCCCGACAATGCGGTGTGGAGCCAGAGCGGCGACATTCCGCTGTGCACACCGAACGGGGCGCGGCCGGCGTTCCACTACGTGCCCTGGCTCAAGCTCAAGGCGCCCGACGGGCAGGCACGCGCCGCGCTCGGCCGGTTCGAGGCCCTGGTGCGCACGCAAAAGGAGACCGCCCTGATCGACGCGGATCTTGCGCCCGGCCATATCGTCATCATCGACAATCACCG
>JBPCWF010000376.1:0-4469 GCA_051009775.1 Hyphomicrobiales bacterium
TTTTCTTTGGCGTAGTTCCGCGCGATGGTCTTGGTTGCGGCCATGATGCCTGCCTTGGAGGCGGCATAGGCGAGGAGATCCGGATTGCCGGCGCCGCGCTGGGCGACCCAGCTCGATATGGTCACGATGGTGCCGCCGCCGGTGTCGAGATAATGGCGCACCGCATTGCGCAGGAGCCGGGCGGGGGCCAGCACGTTGATGGCGAGCGTCTCGTCCCACACCCGGTCCCAGTCCTCGTCCGGCGCGGCGATGCCGCCGTCGAGATGGAGCACGGCGGCGTTGTTGACGAAGACGTCGATACCGTCGCGCCAGGCCAGCGCCTCGCGCCACAGACGCTCGACCTCGACCGGGTCACGCAGGTCCGCGCCGATCAGCATGGCCCTGCCGTCAGGAATCGCTTCCGTCGCCTGTTCGGCGCCGGCGCGGTCGGCGCCGTAATGGGCGATGACATGGGCGCCCGCGGCACCGAGCGCTGAGGCGATCTCCGCGCCGATGCCCTTGGACGCGCCGGTCACCATGACCGTCTTGCCTGACAGATCGTACATGTTCGAACTCCCCAGTTTTCACACCAGACCGGCATCGACCGGGATCATCTGGCCGGTGATGCCGTTTGCCAGAGGACTTGCCAGGAACAGCGCCGCGTTCGCAACGTCCTGTTCGGTGGCCAGCCGCCCAAGCGCGGTTTGGGCGGCGTAGGCCTCAAGCGTCTCTTCGGCGCTCGGGCCGCCACGGGTGGCTCTCGCCTTCGCGCGGGATTTAAGCGCGCCGGTCGCCACGGGGCCCGGGGCCAGAGCGTTCACCCGGATGCCGAAGCGGCCGAGATCGCGCGCGGTTGAGCGGACGATGCCGAGCACCGCGTGTTTGGTGGCGGCGTAAAGGCATTGGCGCTCGTGGCCCTGAACCGAGTTGAGCGAGCCCATGACGACGATCGACCCGCCGTTTTCCCTGAGTCTGGGCACCGCGTGCTTGATCGAGGCGATCACCCCGCGGACGTTGACGGCGAACGTCAAATCCCACTCGTCGAGATCGATATCGCCGGTCTCGCGCCATGGCGGAACGACGCCGGCATTGGCGACCACCACGTCGAGGCGGCCGGTTTCGGCCGACACCGCTTCGACGGCGGCCGCGACATCGCGTTCCCGGGTCACATTGCCTTCCTGGAACAGCCATGTTTCGGGAAACGGCTCCGGACGGCCCAGGACATCCAGCCCGAGACCGCACGCGCCCTGACCGGCGAAGGTCTGCGCGACGGCAAGCCCGAGCCCGCCGCCCGCGCCGGTCACAAGCGCGGTATTTCCCTCGAGCAAATTCACGTCCCGTTGCAACCCTCCGGATGTTGACGACATCGTTGTAATGCGCATTAAGAATACACGCTAAAGCTCATTCGGCCCGGGGTATTTCCAGGGGCGGGCCTGAGGGCTCATACGGTCGGGAGATGGTGCACGCTCATGCGCGCGAAAGACGGCGAGATCTGGCGTGACGAGCGGCACGTGAAGGTCATGTTCGAGGGCCGGTCGATCTTTGCGCGCAAGGGCGAGACCGTGGCCGCCGCGCTCGCGGCGAACGGGCTGAACGTGTTCCGCCACACGCCGGAAGGGGCGCCGCGCGGTCAGTTCTGCGGTATGGGCGTGTGCCAGGACTGCCTGGTCGAGATCGACGGTCGTCCCAACCGCCGCGCCTGCATGACCAAGATCGACGGGCCGGTGACGGTGCGGCGCCCGGATCCCGACATGCCGCCGAAGCTCGCCGGTGGCGGGCCGGGGGACGCCGGGACAGGGCGCGGATCGGCGATCACGCCCGACGTGCTGGTGGTCGGCGGCGGCGCCGGCGGCCTGACCGCGGCGGCCTGTGCGGCGGAGGCCGGCGCGCGCGTCGTTCTGGTCGATGAACGGCCGGTGCCGGGCGGCCAGTATTTCAAACAGCCCCTGGCGATCCCGGATTTGCCCCGGCACATTCTCAACGACCGGCAGTTTCTCGGCGGGCATGCGCTGATCGAGCGGGCGCGCCACGCCGGGGTCCAGTTCCTGAAGGGCGAGGTCTGGGCGGCGTTCGACCCTCTGGAGATCCACATTCACGGCGCGCGCGGCAGCCGCATCGCCAGACCCGGACAGCTGATCGTCGCAACCGGAGCCTATGAGCGCGGCCTGCCGGTGCCGGGCTGGACCTTGCCCGGGGTCATGACCACCGGCGCGGCGCAGACCCTGCTCAGGAGTTATCGCGTGCTGGCCGGCCAGCGGGTTCTGGTCGCCGGAAACGGCCCGCTCAACCTGCAGGTCGCGGCCGAACTGGTGGAGGCCGGCGCCGCGGTGATGGGCGTCGCGGAACTCGCCGCGCGCCCGAGCGTGCGCTCGCCCGTCGCCCTGTGGCGCATGGCGGCGAACGCACCCGACCTGGCGCTCCGGGGCTTCGGGTATCTGCGCCGGCTCAAGCGGGCCAGGGTCCCGGTCTATTACGGCCATGTGCTGGCCCGGGTGGACGAGGCGAACGGCGCGCTGCGCGCCGCGATCCGGTCGCGCAATGGGGACGAAGTCGGCCTGGCACCCTCATTCGAGGTCGATACCGTCCTGATGGGTTACGGTTTCTTGCCGTCGAACGAGATCCTTCGGCTCATGGGCTGCGCCCATGAATATGATGCCGCGCGCGGCTCGCTGGTGACCGTGCGTGACACCAGCTGCCGCACGACGGTGGAGGGGGTCTATGGCGTCGGCGATTGCTGCGGTCTGGGCGGCGCCCGGGCGGCCGAGGCGGAAGGCGTGCTGGCCGGGTTGTCGGCGGCGGAAGAGGCCGGGCAGCTCCTGTCGCCCGCATTGGTGCGCCAAAGACGCAAGGCACAGGGCTCGCTTCAACGCCAGCGCCGGTTCCAGTCGGGCCTGTGGTCCGTGTTCGACGCCGACCGGCCGGGCCTTGCGCTGGCGACGGCGCGGACCGTGGTGTGCCGCTGCGAGGAGGTGACGCTCGGCCAGATCGATGCGTTGATCGACGGCGGCACGCAGTCCATGGCCGAAATCAAGCGCTGCACCCGGCTCGGCATGGGGCGCTGCCAGGGCCGCTATTGCGTGCCTTTGCTGGCGGAACTGCTGCATGCGCGGTTCGGACACGGGCTCGACGAATACGCATTATTCGCGCCCAGACCGCCGGTCAAGCCTGTGCCCCTGGGCCTCGTTGCGGATGGGGACGACGCCTAGAGCATGTCGCGATCATTCTGATTCGCGTCATCGCCCTGGTTCTTCGTTAAGGCATGTCTTTTTCCCGAAACCGGCACCCACTTTCGGGAGACATGCTCTAGCCGCCGCCACGCTGGAAGGCGCGGTCGAACCGGGTCATGAAGGCCGTCTCCGCCTGCTCGTCATAGCCGGAGATCGAAATCGTGACGCGCCAGCGTTCCAGTTTTACCAGCGCGCTCAAGACCCTTTCGGGCAGCGGTTCGAGTGAAATCGTAATGCCCTGATCCTTGGTGCCCGCCTGTACCGCGTCGCCGTCCACCGTATAGTCCGCGCCGTCCATCGCGATCTTGAGCGACCGGAAGAACTCGCGCTTCGACAGCGCCATGTCCTTGACGTAGTCCATAAAGGCGTGTCAGCCGCCCGCGACCGCCGGCCAGATGGCGAGGGTGTCGCCGTCCTGCAGCTTTTGAGTCGGGCGCTGGTGGGGCGAGACGTAGATGCCGTTCAGGATCACCAGATGGCAGCGCTCCTCGGGCAGGCGCATGTCGTTGATCAGGCGGCCTACGGTCAGGTCCGGCTGCCAATCGACGATGATCTGGTTGTCTTTTGCGGTGTCAGGCAGAAAATTCTGAAGCGATGCAAACAGTTTGAGCGTGACGTGGGCCATGTGCCTGAACCTCCCTGAGGGCGGTCACAATATCCGGGGTTCGGCCCGGAAACAAGCACGCCAGCGCTCAAACGATGGGGGCGCCGTAACCCCAGCTGTAGGGAACCGGTCCGGAAAGCGCGATCACATCGCCATGGTCGAGCACGGCGTTCTCGTTGATCCCGTCGTTCAGGCTCGGCGTCACATCGCGGCCGTTGCGCATAACCAGGAAAACTTCGCCCAGAGGCACCGCCAGTGCTCTGACCAGGTCTCCAACCGTGCTGCCCGCGGGCAGTTCAAGCGCCCGGAACGGCCCTTCGCCATTGGCGAATCTGGTCAGGCTGTTGAACAGGCGCGCCTCTACCTCAATGGTGATGTCGCCGCTGTTGTGGCCGATCGGATTAGCAGTCATCTGGGTACGGTCCTTTTCCACTTCGACGGCGCTGTGCGGCACGGCGCCCAGCATGACCGCTTATGCGAACTTGCACCGCCGTTCGCCTTGATTTCGGTCAACCGGATCGCGGGAAAGAGGCAACATCGCCATTAATGTCGGGTCGGGCAATTTACGAAGCCGGAGTTTTGCATTACGCTTGTTGGTCGGGCGATCAGGACGTCAACAAATAAAGTGCCCAGCGGCGCTAAGGGGAGGTGCGAAGTTG
>JBPCWF010000377.1:0-2527 GCA_051009775.1 Hyphomicrobiales bacterium
CCCTTGCTCCCTGCTTTGCGGACAGTCCCTGCCCGGCGGTGGTCGCGGCACCCCTAGGGGCCAGCTGGCTACGGGTCGCTGCCCGCAACACGACGCGGGCGTGCGATGATCGCAGCCTGTCACTGACATGCACGCCGTTCCTGTATATAATCGCCTGATACCAGCAATTTTCCGCCGCAAAGGTGAGAATCGAACGTGGCCAGCCTGCCAGAGACAGCGTCCTGCCGGATCGCGCTGCTGATCCTGCCGTCATTCAACGCCATGGCCACCATTGCGCTGCTGGATCCTTTCCGCGCCGCCAATTACCTCGGCGCCGCGCCGCTCTACCGCTGGCAGGTCGTCGCGCTCGACGACCGACCGGTCACCGCCAGCAATGGGCTTGGTATCGCCGACGCCGTCCCCTTGTCTCAGGCCGAGGCGGCGTTCGATTTCGTCTTCGTCAGCGCCAGTTGGACGCCGGAAAGATACCGAAACAAGCGGATCTTCGACTGGTTGCGGCGTTGCGGGCGAGCCGGTGCGGCGCTTGGCGCACTCGACACCGGCGCGTTCGTTCTGGCCTATGCCGGTTTGCTCAACGGGCGCAAGGCCACGGTCCACTACGAACATGCGGCCGCCTTCCGCGAGCTGTTTCCTGACATCGTGCCGTCCGACGCCCTCTTCGTGATCGATGCCAATCGGCTGACCTGCTGCGGCGGCATGGCCTCCAGCGATCTGGCGTTAGAGATCATCAGGGCGCAGCACGGGATCGGTCTTGCCAACGCCTCCGCCCGCTACATCTTCCATGACCGCTTGCGCTCCAGTTCCGAGCAGCAGAGTCCTCAGCACCATGAGCCCGTCGGCTACGCCGCGCCACAGAAACTGCGCGCGGCGATCATCCTGATGGAGCGCCACTTGGAGACGCCCCGTCCGCTGTCGGCTATCGCGGCAGCCTGCGGCCTGTCCCAACGCCATCTGGAGCGGTTGTTCCGGGAACACACCGGCGTCACGCCAGTTAAGTACTACATGGACGTTCGGCTCGACCGCGCCCGGGGCATGATCACGCAAACCGACATGTCGGTCCTGCAGGTTTCGTTGGCCTGCGGCTTCGCCTCGCCGGAATATTTCGCGCGTGTCTACCGCAATCGCTTCGGCTTGACGCCGAGCGAAGACCGCATTGCGGGTCGGGTGCCCTTCCAGTTCCGCTCTTATCCGGCGCACGCCGGAGCATGAATTCCGGGGCGGATGGCGACAGAGGAGGATCGGCACTGTCGAATTTGAGCAGAATCAAAGGGGTACGCCATGTTTCTGCCACAGTCAGTGAATAAAGAGTTCGCTTGACGCGCCCACCGCCGTTCCCCCGCGGCAGCGGCGTTCATTCGGGGAGTTCCTAATGCGCTACGCGTATCAAACCTTGAGCGGTGCGAGCCAACCGTTCCCACGGGCTGCTCTCGCATCCTCGGTCTTTCCGCGTTACAGCGCTCGGGTCTTCAAGGAGACCCTGGCAGTGGTCAGCTTGGTTCTGCTCGCCGTCGCCTTGGTCATGCTGGGCACGCTGGTCGCACCGGTGCTGTTCGGTGCGAGGCCCGCCAACGCCGCCTGCACGACGCTCGAGCAAGCCAGCCTGCTCGGCCCTTGGTGTTCGGCCTTGATCTAGATGGTGACCCGTACGGCGATGCCGTGCTCCATGCCGCTCTAATCGACGACCAGGCCGCAGGCCACCCGGGAACCGCCGCCGCCAAGCTTCTTGGGAACATCGGAGTAGTTGTCACCGCCGCTATGGATGATGACCGCGCGGCCGGTCAGATCGCTCGTTGTCAAGCGGGGCGCCCAGCTTACCCGATTGGCATTTCCCTTGGCGTCGACGTAAAGCACAGCCAGGTCGCCCAGGTGTCCCTCGCCCTGCGGCCCTTGGTGCACGCCGGTATTATTCGGATCGAAGTGTCCGCCCGCCCCCAGACCGGGCACCATGTTCCCGTCTTTCTCCGCCGGATCGCAGCTGGGGTTCTGGTGCACATGGGTGCCGTGCTGTCCCGGCGTCAGACCGCGCAGATTGGGAATGACCCTGAGGCCCTTGGCGGTGTCTTGAAACTCGATCAAACCGATGATGTCACCGACACCGCCGGCGTTAACCTGCCGCATCGTCACGTACTTTGATGCACTCCAAGCGGATCCCGACGCCGCAATCATTGCAAGCGACAGGAGCGCGACCAGCGTTTTCATGATTATTCCTCCCTGCGGATTAGGCCGGCTTTTTGTTCGCAGCGATTATTCCTGACGGGCAGGGATTTTACACCGGAAAAATTCCACGGTCCCGCGGGCCGCCGCTCCCGAGCCAGCAACGCGGGCGATACGGGGGCGATACGAGCTAGAGATCGAGCGCCAGTTTTGCTGCTTCGAAGACCTCCTCCGCACTGCCGCTCGCGTCCAGGATTGGCCATTCGATCTGTCCGGTCTGGTAGTCGAGTTGACGGCGTATCACCGCCGCGGTGGCGTCGGAGGCATCTTGCTTGCGGCTCTCGACGCGCGCCACCAGGGTGTCGCTGTCTGC
>JBPCWF010000378.1:0-2857 GCA_051009775.1 Hyphomicrobiales bacterium
CCCGACGAACTCCTGGAGCGGGACCAGACGCGGGCGCTGGTGCAATCGAAAATCGACCAGTTGCCCGAGAGTTACCGTATCGTTTTGCAGCTCAGAGACATCGAAGAATTCGACACGGAGACGGTGGCGTCCATGCTCGACATCTCCCCCGGCGCGGCGAAGGTGCGGTTGCACCGGGCCCGCGCGGCGCTCAAGATCCTGCTCGAACCCCTGTTGAGAGGGGAGGGACCGCTATGAGTTCGATCTGGGCAAGGATGAGACGCACCGTGAAGGGGCTCATGCTCTACCGCATGCCGGGCATGATCACCTGCAGGGAATTCGAGGACTTCATGGCCGACTATGTGGACGGCTCGCTGCCGGCCGGTCAGAGGCGCGTGTTCGAGCTGCATCTGAAGATCTGCCGGGAATGCCGCGAGTACTTGGCCGCCTACAGGCGCACGATCGAGGTCTCGGCCCGTGCCTTCGAGGATCAGACCGCGCTCGTGCCGCCCGAAGTGCCGGAAGACCTCGTCCAGGCCATCATCGACGCCCGCCGCTCGTGACCGGCCTGGGCACGATCGGCCGTCATGGCCGCGCCCGAATTCGCGCGTCATGATCGTGTAACCTTTCCGGTACACCGAACATCTCACAGCCGAAATCGGATGAGGAGCGAGCGGATCATGGCGGATACGGAAAGAGATCTCACCTGGTACAAGGTTGCCGAACCCGGCGAGTTGCCGGAAGGCCGCGCCAAGACGGTGACGGCGCGCACCGTTTCGATGGCCCTGGTTCATTTCGACGGCCAGTACGCCGCCATGGACAACAAATGCCCGCATCAGGGCGGTCCCCTGGGCGAAGGTTCGATCGAGACCGGTATCGAGGGCCAGTGCTGGCTGCGCTGCCCGTGGCACGGCTGGGATTTCGATCCGCTGACCGGCAAGCCGCCGGGCGGCCATGAAGACACCGGCCAGGAGATGTTCCCGGTCGACGTGCGCGACGACGGCATCTATGTCGGCCTGGCGGCCGAACCGGAGCGGGCACGGACGGTTTCGGACGTCATGGCCGAGACCATGGTCAACTGGGGCGTCAAGCGCGTGTTCGGCATGGTCGGCCATTCCAATCTCGGTCTCGCCGATGCGCTGCGTCTTCAGGAGGCGGACGGAAGCTTGAGTTACATCGGCATTCGGCATGAGGGGGCGGCGGCGTTTGCCTGCTCGGGCTATGCCAAGCTGACCGGGCGGCCCGCGGCATGCCTCGCCATCGCCGGCCCGGGTGCGACCAACCTGCTGACCGGACTGTGGGACGCCAAGGTCGACCGAGCGCCGGTGCTGGCCCTGACCGGCCAGGTCGATGTCCAGGTGTTCGGACCGGGAGCGTTTCAGGAAATCGACCTGGCATCGGCCTTCGATGCGGTCGCCCGGTTCAGCCAGACCGCGCTGCACAGCTCGAACCACGCGGAGCTCATGTCTCTGGCGCTCAAGAACGCGCTGGTCGAGCGCGACGTGGCGCATCTGATCTTTCCCGACGACGTCCAGACCCTGCCTGCCAACGGCGCCAGGGCGGCGACCCCGCAGGGACGGCTCGGACGCACGTCGATCGCGCCAGACGAGGGATCGCTCGCCGAGGCCTGCGACCGCATCGCCAAGGCGGAGCGGCCGCTGATCGTGGTCGGCTATGGCGCCCGCGACGCGATGGCGGATGTCATTGCACTGGCCGAACGGCTTGGTGCGCCGGTGGTCACCACGTTCAAGGCCAAGGGACAGATTTCGGACCGGCATCCGCTGGCGGCGGGCGTGATCGGCCGCTCCGGCACGCCGATTGCAAGCTGGTTCATGAACGAGTGCGACCTCATGATCGCCTTCGGTTCGTCGTTCTCCAAACATACCGGGCTGGAGCCCGGCAAGCCGATCATCCAGGTCGATTTCGACCAGATGGCGCTCGGCAAGTTCCATCCCGTCACCGTGCACGTCTGGGGAGAAATCGGCGTCACCGCGCGGCAGATCGTCGGCGGCCTGCCGGAGACCGTCGCGGCCAGGGACCAGCGCGAGGAACTCGCCGGCCGCTGGGCCGGATGGCGCGAAGACAAGCAGGGCCGGGTGGCCGAAGACAACGGCAACGGCCTGAGCTCGGCCGCGGTGTTCCACGCCCTGACCGAGCACGCGCCCGAAGATGCGGTCATCGCCGTCGATGTCGGCAACAACACCTATTCCTTCGGCCGTTATTTCGAATGCTCGGAGCAGCGCGTGCTGATGTCCGGTTATCTCGGTTCCATCGGTTTCGCCTTTCCGGCCGCCATGGGGGCCTGGTCGGCAACCCAGGACATCGACGCGTTCAAGGGCCGCAAGGTGATCTCGGTCAGTGGCGACGGCGGCTTCGGCCAGTATCTGGCGGAGTTCACCACCGCCGTGAAATACAACATGAACATCACCGATATCCTTCTCAACAACAGCCAGCTCGGCAAGATCTCCAAGGAACAGAGGGCAGGGGAGTGGCCGGTGTGGCAGACCGATCTGCACAACCCGAGCTTCTCCGCCTATGCGCGCCTGTGCGGCGGCAAGGGGACCAGGGTGACCGCGGTCGAGGAACTGGGCCCCGCCATCGCCGAAGCAATCGCCCATGACGGGCCGGCGCTGGTCGAGATCATCACCGATCCGGAACTGGTCTGAACTCAACAAATGACATCCAATGACCGATCTCATCTGGCGGCCGGTCGGCGCCGTCGATCCGCGCGCGTTGACCGAGGCCCGGCTGCAGGCTCACCAGGCGCTTCAATGGCTGGCGCGGGCGTCTTACGCGAATGTCGCGCCGCTTGCCGGCGACAGCCATGCCAACCTCGGTTGGAACCATGCCTATGGCGCCCTCATGACAAGGGAAATGC
>JBPCWF010000379.1:0-2954 GCA_051009775.1 Hyphomicrobiales bacterium
CCGAACATGACGTTCATGTTCTGAAGCGCCTGGCCGCTTGAGCCCTTGACCAGATTGTCCAGCGTCGAGACCAGAACGACGCGTCCGGGCACCCGGTCCTCATAGACCCCGAGCAGGCAGATGTTCGAGCCGCGCACATGTTGCGTGCCGGGCACCACGCCCTCCGGCACGAGGCGCACGAACGGCTCGTCCGCATAGGCGTCGCGCAAGGCGGCGCGGATATCGGCCACCTCGCACCCGTCCGCCACGTCCGCGTAAACGGTCAGGAGTTCGCCGCGGCTCATTGGGATCAGATGCGGCGTGAAGGTGATGCGCAGGTCCCTGCCCGCCGCCACGGACAGCTCCTGTTCGATTTCCGGCGCATGGCGGTGCCCGGCGATGCCATAGGGCACGAGCCCCTCGCCAGTCTCGCAAAAGAGCGTGTTCTGCTTCACGCCGCGCCCGGCGCCCGAGACGCCCGACTTGGCATCGACCACCAGCCGGTCGGGCACGATCTTGCCCGACCTGATCAGCGGTATCAGCAGCAGGAGTGCCGCAGTCGGATAGCATCCCGGACAGGCGACCAGCCGGGCATCCGCAATCTCGGATCTGTAATGTTCGGTCAATCCGTAAACCGCGCTCTTCTGCAGGTCCGGCGCCCGGTGCTCATGCCCGTACCACTCGGCATAAGTGCCGATATCGCGCAGGCGGAAATCAGCCGACATATCGACCACGCGCACGGTCTCCGGCAGCGCCGCGATGATCTCCTGGGTGGTGCCATGCGGCAGGCCGCAGAACACCACGTCAAGCCCGTCCCAGTCGGCCGTTTCGACGGTCGTGAGTTCGGGCAGATCGAGACCCGCGAGGTGAGGAAAGACCTCGCCCAGAGGCTTGCCGGCATGGGCATTGGCGGTCAGGGCCACCAGATCCACGTGCGGATGGCACGCGGCCAGGCGGATCAGATCGGCGCCCGTATAGCCCGAAGCGCCCAGAATGCCTGCTTTGAGTGTCAATCCGGTCATATCCGTCTTCCCGGCCCGTTTTCGGGCGTGCCGGGTTTAACCGATTGTCCTGAAAGAGGAAAGCGTCTCCTTTCAGACTTAAGGTAAACGCGCGGAAATCCGCCATTTGCACAATCTTTGTGCGCTGCATCATGTTGAGAATGTTTATCGTGCATTGCACAATTCGGTCACGGTCCATACCTATATGCCCAGTGGACGATGACAGATTCGAGAACGATACGGAGTGACAAGATGGCGAGGCACAGCGCTGCGCTTGCGCGTCAGACCGTGGAGTATCGCAAGCTATGGCCGAACGAGCTGAAGATGTTCCGCGAACATCTGCACCGGCTCGATCCCACGACCCGCAGAATGCGGTTCGGCCATGCGGTCGGCGACGGGTTCATCGATAATTACTGCGACACGATCTATGGGCTCAACACCCTGGTTTACGGCTGTTTTGTCGACGGCGACCTGCGCGCCGTCGCGGAACTCAGACTGTTGACGGAAACCTGGCCGTTCGAGGCGGAACTCGCTTTCAGCGTCGAACAGCCATGGCAGGACGAAGGCGTCGGCACCGAACTTATGGGGCGCATCCTGCGTGCCGCCCGCAACCGCGGCATCGGCCGGCTGTACATGATCTGCCTGCCGGAAAACGGCCGCATGCAGCGCGTCGCGAAGAAATACGACGCGCAGCTCAAATTCATGCCCGGCCAGGTCGACGCCCGGGTCAACCCGTCCCAGCCGGACTATTTTTCCATGCTGCACGAATTCCTCGACGACACGTCCGGCTTCATGACCTACATGCTCGACCTCAAGCACTGAACCGGTGCGGCGGGCGCGGTCCGTGTTTGCCCGTACCCGGTTAACGGGAGGGCGAACGCCCGCGCCCTTCCCGCCAGCGGTATGATGCAGATGCGTTCAAGGGCCGCTCACAGCGTCGTGAGCACAAGTGATTCACGACACAATAATAACTTATAACCTACTGTATTTACTCATTTTTACTCATTCTGCCGACCTCTTCGAATGTGATTTTGCGACGCAGCAGAAGACCCCATATATGGCCCATCAATGGGCACACCAGTTGGTTGTGATCCATCGCTAACCAGGAACTGGAGAACATCATGAAAGCCAAGAACATACTGCTTGCCGCCGGTATTGTGCTGGCCGGTGCGACCGCCGTCAGCGCCGAGAGCGCGTTTGAGCCGACCGGTGCGGTGCCGAACGGCCTGACCTCCAAGAGCGGTCAGCAGATCCTCAATCTCAGCGTCAAGCCGGCCGGCGTGCAGCACCGCACGATCAAACGGGCGGAGCGGAGCAAGTCGGGCATCTATGGGAACCGTGGTTACGGATATTCCAACCGCAACAAGGGCTTCGAGATCCTGAAAAACACCAAGTAACCGCCAGAATCAGGTCGAAACATACGACCTCAGAAGAAAAAGGGGCCGGCACGCGCCGGCCCCTTGCTTTTGTCAATTCCCACAGTCGATATGGGCGCCCTGCAGGCCGGAGCCGGGGCTGCACCTATCAGCAATCCGGTTTGTCGCCGGTGAAGATCCAAATCGGCGCGGTGGCGATCGTCACAATGCCACACCCCACCGTCCTCACAGGATCCTTTCCCTGCCCTGCAACTGCCCCCACGGGCGACATCACAAAGCCCACAACAGCCATTGCAGCCAAGGATGTTTTCACGGTTTTCATGCGCTTTCCTCCTTATCGCGTCGACAAGCGCCCGGTGCGCATGGTCGACCTGACGACTCAAAGATAGCATATTCCCCGGCTGTGCTCGCCTTCTGCGATGCGGACATGGTAAGCGCAAAAAGCTATGCGATATCCCGCACGGTCTCCGCCCGGGACGCAGGGGCCCGGTACTCGGAGCACGGAAGCATTTACCACTGCCACGTCATGTGCAGAACCCATCACGCCAGGGATATCCGATATGACCGATCAGCTTGTGTTCTACACCCACCCCATGTC
>JBPCWF010000380.1:0-3098 GCA_051009775.1 Hyphomicrobiales bacterium
GCCAGATGAAAGACGGCACCAAGGGCGATTACGAGCTTCTGTCGGAACTGGAAAAGCCCCATCTGGCCGGCACGGCCGACCGGTTGCTGGGCGAGCTTGCGAAGCAGGAAGACGAAACGCTCACCGGCTACAAGGTGACGCGGCTCGAACATGCCCTGCAGTCGGCGACCCGGGCGCACCGGGAAGGCGCGGATATCGACTGGGTGGTTGCCGCCCTGCTCCATGACATCGGCGACGGCCTTGCGCCCCAGAACCACGACAAGTTCGCGGCGGAGATCATACGCCCCTTCGTGCGCGAGGAATGCACCTGGGTGGTGGCCAATCACGGACTGTTCCAGACCTACTATTACGGCCATCACCATGGCTGGGACCGCAATGAGCGCGACTGCCTCCAGGACCACCCGAGCTACCGGGCCTGCGTCGATTTCTGCGAGCGCTGGGACCAGGCGTCGTTCGACCCGGATTATGGCAGCGAACCCCTGGCGTTCTTCGCACCCATGGTACGGGAGGTGTTCGCGCGCGAGGCCTATGACCCGGACGTGGTCCAGGAAGGGGTCGCGCGCGGCCTGCCGGCGCTCGAGACGGCTTAGGCCACGCGCGTTCGGGGCTGCCGGGCGCCCCGGATCAGTCCACGATACTCGGTTTCAGCAGATTGCCGGGCAGCACCTCGGCGCGGGCGCCATGCGCCTGAACCGGATGCCTGGGCGGCAACAGGCCGTAGATGAACCGGCGGTAGATCGACGCCAGCACATTTGAATAGTCGTCGGTCCAGGGTGCCGGGCCGCCGATGTCCGCGGCGCGGAACCAGCGCGGGTCGGACGGCAGGCTGCCGGCATCCTCGACCGTCCGGGAGACCACGGCGACCAGGGCCTGCAGCTTGAACGTCTTGCCGTTTACGGCCCACAGGTCTTCACCCAGCAGGTTGATATGCGTCATCGCGCCATGGGTCTTCGCGATCGATGCGATCACGCTTCCAAGCTCCATGTAGCGGTTGGAGATATTGAACATCAGGACGCCGTTCGGCTTCAGCTTGGAGAAGTAAAGCGCCATGGCTTCCTTGGTGACGAGGTGAACCGGAACGGAGTCGGAGGAGAACGCGTCGAGCATGATCACGTCGAACTTGCCGTTGGGCTCGTCGCTCACCATCAGGCGGCCGTCGCCGATATCGATGCCCTCGCTTTCGCCGCATTCGGACAGAAAGTTGAAATAGCGCGGGTCGCGGGCGATCTCGACCACGGCCGGATCGATCTCATAGTATTTCCAGGTCTCGCCGGGCTTGCGGTAGCAGGCCATGGTGCCCGCCCCGAGACCGACAACCGCGACATTGCCGAGACCGCCTTTTTGAGCACGCAGGGCATCGATCGCGCCTGCGATCGGACCGTTGGGCTGAAAATAGGTCAGCGGCTCCGGCCGGCCCTTGAGGCGCTTGCCGTTATCGTCGGTCATCCGCTGCGCGCCGTGGATCGTCGTGCCGTGGGTGAACAGGTGATAGCGTCCCTGATCCTGCGCCAGGACCGCATTGACGCCGTAGAAGCTGCGCACGCGTTCGACGGTCTTCTGGTTGAGGCCGTAGAAGGTGACCACGAAAAGGCTGGCGGCGATGAAACCCGACTGCGCAAGCGGCGCCCGGTTGAGCAGGACGATGCCCACGACCATCAGGGCGATGATGCCGAGGCGGAGCTCTTCGGGCAGGTGACGCGTCGGCTCGAACAGCAGCCCGGCGGCGACCACCGCCAGGACCGCGAGGGACAGCACGAAGCCGCGGTCGATGGACGTGAACGAAGACCACGTGTCCTTGCGCACCAGATAGACCGCAAACAGCAGGATCGGATACTCGAGCACCTGGCTGAATACATGCGGCGCAATCAGGCCGGCGAACAGGCCGCCCAGCACACCACCGAAGGACATCCAGAGATAGAACTCCGTCAGGTGCTCGGCATGCGGGCGCCGGCGCACCAGCTCGCCATGGCACACCATCGCGCTGACGAAAAAGACGGCCAGATGGAGGATCACCATCAAGAGGCTGGTGAAGCCGGTGAACAGGCCGGTCAGGAAGGTCGCCACCAGGAGGCTGTGGACGCGCAGGATCGAGGTGTGCTTGAGCACCGGATTGCGCTGGAACGTGATGACGAAAGTCAGGAGGAACAGGGCAAGCGGCAGAACCCAAAGGAACGGTGCGGCGACGAGATCGGTGGTAACGTATGCGGTGACGCCGACCAGCAGTCCGGACGGCACCATGGCCAGCGCAATCCACCACAGGCGGTCGGTCATGGCCGGCTTCTCTGCGGCGAGCACCGGGCGTGCCGCCGCTTCGTCGGAGGCGTCTTCGCGCGCGCTCATGAACCACAGAACCAGGCCGCAGGCCACGATCATGGCGCCGAGCAGAACGTAGCCCGCGCTCCACAGGAAGCTCTGGGTGCCGAGCGGCAGCAGGGGTTCGAGCAGGAACGGATAAAGCAGCAGGGCGGCGAAGCTGCCGATATTGCTTGCGCCGTAAAGGAAATAGGGATCGCGGCCATGGGGATGGCCGGTCTTGGAGAACCAGTATTGCAGCAGCGGCGCGCTCGCGGAGACGGCGAAGAACGGCACGCCGACACCGACGGCAAAGGCCGACAGGACCCAGACCTGCAGGCCCGATTGCGGCACCTCGTCCCAGCCGGCCGGATAGGCGATCGGCAGCATGGTGAGCGCGCCGGCGAGCACCACGAGATGGGCGATCACCGCCAGGCGCGGACGCAGAACGGATGTCAGGAGATGGGCATAGGCGTAGCCCAGAAGAAGCACGCTCTGGAAGAACACCAGGGCAACGGACCAGACCGCCGCGGACCCGCCGAGCTTTGGCAGCACCATCTTGGCGAACATCGGCTGCACGCCGAACAGCAGAAGCGCGCTGGTGAACAGCGTGACCATGAACACCGCCAGCACCGTGGTGTGGCGCGCCACCGAGCCCTTGGCCCCCGCCTGCTCGTGAACGTCTTGAATTGCCATCAGGTTCTCTCCCCTCAAATCGGGCGGAACCATAGGGCTTCGGCGTTTACATTCGGTTACGTGTTTAACATTTGCTTTTAGTGGGGGCGCCACCCATTTCCACTAGACCC
>JBPCWF010000381.1:0-3728 GCA_051009775.1 Hyphomicrobiales bacterium
CGGCTTCCAGGAACAGGCGCACATCTTCCGTGTAGAGATCCGGCTGGTCGCGCAGCATGCGGCGGTGGTACTCGCTCGCCTCCGGCAGACAGATCGCGAACTCCACCGACATGATCTGGTCGGCATGGGGGATCTCGACTTCGGAGATGACCGCGCCCTCGCCGGCCAGAAGCTCGATTGCCGCGCGAACATGGGCCTCGACCTCCGGATCGACATTGTCGAAGTAGTAGTTCTTCGGCACGCCGATGCGCATGCCCTTTACGTCCTTGCCCAGGGCGGCTGTGTAATCCTCGGCCGGAATGTCGACACTGCCGGGATCGCGCGGGTCATAGCCCGCCAGCGCATTGAGGCAGACGGCGGCATCGGCGACGGTGCGTGCCAGTGGGCCGACATGGTCCAACGACCAGGCGAGCGACGTCACGCCGGCCCGGCTGCAGCGCCCGAAGGTCGGCTTGAGCCCGACCGTGCCGCACACCGAGGCCGGGATGCGGATCGAACCGCCGGTGTCCGACCCCATGGACATATATGTGCTGCCCGCGGCGACGGAGGATCCGGAACCGCCGGAGGAGCCGCCGGGCATGCGCTCCGTGTCCCAGGGATTGCGGCTTGTCGGGGTGGAGATGCCATAGGCGAATTCGTGCGTGTGGGTCTTGCCGAGGATGACCGCGCCGGCGGCGCGAAGTTGCGCGACGCTGGCCGAATCCGCTTCGGCGACCCAGTTCTCGCGCACCCTGGAGCTCGACGTGGTCGGCAGGCCGCCGACGTCATAAAGCTCCTTGATCCCGACCGGGATGCCATGGAGTTCGCCCCGCCAGTTGCCCGATGCGATTTCGGTCTCCGCCGTCCGCGCTTCCGCTAGCGCGCTCTCCGCCATCACCATCGAGAAAGCATGGAGGCGGTCTTCCGTTTCCGCCGCGCGGTCCAGGCAAGCTTGCGTCACCTCGACGGGTGAGGCGTCCTTTGATTTGATACGCGCGGCCGCGTCGCGGAGACTGAGTTCGGTCAGGTTCGACATCACATATCCCTCCATCTGGCATCGAAGGAATTGGTCGGCGGCGTCTCGCCGAGATCGACCGCGTCGAGCGCATCGAACAGCTGAAGGATGCCGTCGAGCGCGGGCGCGACGACCTCTTGTCGCTCCGCCGAAAGGTCGAGCCTGGCCGCCTTGGCCAGCGCGGGCAGGTCTCCATCCACGATCGATCTTGCTTCGGAATCGCTCATTCCTGAAATCTCCCTTTGGCCGGGTCTGCGTTGAATGCCGCCCCGTTTTGCCGCGCAGCCGCCGATTGCAGCCGCTCCGTACCGGCCCAGCATGCAGGCTAATCCACGTGTCGGCAAGGCGATTGAATAGTCGCGCGATCCGTGGTCAGCTTACCTTTGGTTAAGTGAGCTCAGCGGGAGGCGGGGCGGACCGTTCGATGGACGACGCCATCAAAGTTGCCTTTGACGTGGCCGCATTCGCGTCCATCATGGTGCTGGTCGTGTCCGGGCTGGCGGTCATTGCGAGCCTGATGGGGATCTTCAACCTCGGCCATGGCGAGTTCGTGCTGCTCGGGGCCTACACTGTATACCTGTTCCGCGAATGGGGCCTGCCGATCTGGCTGGGCATGCTGGCCGCACCGTTCATCGTCGGACTGTTCGGCGCCGGGATAGAACGCGGCGTCATCCGAAGGCTCTATGCACAACCCGTCATTGCGATGCTGGCGACCTATGCCATCGGGCTCATCATCCGCGAGATCGTGCGCGGCCTGATCGGCGGACAGTATTATGCCATCGAAGAGCCGATTGCCGGGGCGTTCGAGATCGGCGATCTGAGCTTCTCGATCTGGCGGGCGGTCATCATCGGCGCCACCATCGCGGTGATGCTCGCAAGCTACCTGTTCCTGACGCGCAGCAACCTGGGCCTGCAGATTCGCGGCGCCCTGGAAAACCCGCGGCTTGCGCGCGCCTCCGGCGTATCGACGACACGGCTCTACGCACTGACCTTCGCGTTCGGCTCGGCGCTCGCGGGCCTTGCCGGCGCGTTGATGGTGCCGCTTTTCTCGCTTTCCGCCGATCTCGGCGTGCGGTTTCTCGTGCAGGCCTTTCTGTCCGTCATGCTCGGCGGCATAGGGACGTTCGCCGGGCCCCTGTTCGGCGCCGCGGTGATCGGGTCCATGGTGCCCGGCTTCCAGTGGCTGCGCGAGATCCCCGGTGTCGCGGATCAGGTCAGCCCCGTGGTGGCGGAGGTCCTGGTCTTCGTAACCGCCCTTACAATCGTAAAATTCCGGCCGAATGGCCTCATCAGCGCAGGGAGAAGGTAAAATGAGTAAAATCGACAGGATGACCCGCCGCGGGTTCCTACGCGGCTCGAGCGCACTCGCCGCAGCGGGGTGGACGGCCGCGGGCACCGGCTGGGTTCTGGCGCCGGAATGGGCGCATGCCGCGGGTCCGATCAAGATGGGCATTGCGACCGACATCACCGGCGCCATCGCGCCGAGCGGCAATGCCAACTGGCAGACCGCGCAATTTGCGGTCAAGCAGATCAACGATGCCGGCGGCATTCTCGGCCGGCCGATCGAGCTGGCGCTGGAAGACACGGCCTCGGACCCCGGCGTCGCGGTCGGCAATGTCCGCCGTCTGATCCAGTCGGCTAAAGTCGATGTCGTGCTCGGCGGTATCACCTCGGCCATGCGCGAGGCGATCAAGAACCCGATCGTGCGCCGCGGCAAGACGCTCTACATCTACCCGCAGCTTTACGAAGGCCAGGAGTGTACCAAGCATCTTTACTGCACCGGCCCGACCCCGGCACAGCAATGCGCCCGGCTGCTGCCCTATCTGATCAAGGAAAAGGGCCACAAGCGCTTCGCCATGCCGTCGGCCAACTACATCTGGCCGCAGCTTCTCAACAAATGGGCGCGCCGCGTCATCGAGGAGAACGGCGCCGAGGTCGTGATGGAAGAGTACTTCCCGCTCGATCAGCTGGAATACTCCGCGACCGTTTCCAAGATCATGTCGGAAGGCGTGGACCACGTTTTCAACACGGTGATCCCGCCGGGACTGCAGGCTTTCACCAAACAGCTCTACGAGGCCGGTTACTACGAAAAGGGGTCGCAGAGTTGCGTCTATTTCGACGAGAACTCGGTGCACTATGTGGCCGCGCGCGAGCTGGAGGGCGTCTATTCCTGTGTCGACATGTTCCACACGGTCAAGGACCCGTTCACGCAGCAGCTGATCGCCGATTACAACACCATGTTCCCCGACACCAAGTACCAGTTCACCGCGGGCACAGCGGCGACCGGCATGTATCGCGGCGTCAAGCTCTATGAGCAGGCGGTGATTGCGACCAACGGCGATCTGGCGCGCGATGCCGTCAGCGCGGCACTCGACAGCGCCTCCATCGCGCAGGGTCCGGGCGGGCCGGCGCGTATCGTGCCCGGCACGGGCCATACCGAGATGAACATGTACATCGCCCAGTCCAAGGGCGGGACATGGGACATCATCCCCGCCGAGAACACGGTGCCGCCGGAGGAAGGCGGCGAGGACGATCGGCGGTCGCGGGAACCGTTCCCGCGACCACCCCCAATCCGGTCAACAGGATCACTCCGTCATGAAGCAGCCCCAAGCGAGCAAAAGGCAGCCGCGCAGGATCATGCCGATCCTGGAAATCGCGGTTCTGCTCGCGCTGCTCACCGTACCGCATGTGACCAGCGATTTTCACACCATCATCGCCTCGCGCATGCTGCTCC
>JBPCWF010000382.1:0-2757 GCA_051009775.1 Hyphomicrobiales bacterium
TCTGAGGCCTTCGATCAGGTGTGCCCGCGCGGAAGCTCCGGAACCGCCCGCACCGGCCTTCGTGTCCGGTGTCGCGGTCCGGGGAAGAGAGGCCTTTATGGCACTTTCGGCCATCGCACACTGCTCCCATGATCACAGCCCCGATTGTTGGCTGCCGGAACCCTTGCAGCATTGACTTGGGTCAACCGGGTCGATCTGCGGATACGTGCCGATCATGCTCCAGGCGCTGAAGGGTCGCCTTCTCCAGTTCCACCAGGGCGAACAGCCCGGCGCCGAACAAAGCGATCTGCGCCCATGCCGCCGCGCCTAGAGGTGCGGTTTGAAACAGCAGTTGCATGAACGGCATGTAGGTAATCAGGACCTGGAACACGATGACGATGGCGATCGAAATCAGGATCGGGCGGCTTCCGAACATGCCGTCCCACGTCCAGGATGGCCCGGCGATACGCCGGCAATTGAGAATGTAGACGATCTCGCCCACCACCAGCGTGTTCACCGCAACGGTCCGGGCCGTCTCGAGGCTCGCACCCGTTGCGCGCTGCCAGGTGAACAGTCCGAACGCGCCGGCGAGCAGGAGGAGCGAGACGAAGGCCACGCGCCACGTGAGAAATGCCGACAGGATCGGTGCGTCCGGTGCGCGTGGCGGGCGCTTCATGACATCGGTCTCGGTCGGCTCGAAGGCAAGCGCGATACCCAGCGTGACCGCCGTGATCATGTTGACCCACAGGATCTGCACCGGAGTGACCGGCAAGGTCTGGCCAAGCAGGATCGCGGTCACGATGATCAAGGCCTCGCCGCCGCTGGTGGGCAGCAGGAACAGAATGCTCTTCTTCAGATTCTCATAAACCGTGCGGCCTTCCTCGACCGCATGGGCGATCGAGGCGAAATTGTCGTCGGCAAGCACGATCTCGGCGGCCTCCTTGGCGGCCTCCGTGCCCTTGCGCCCCATCGCGACGCCGATATCCGCGCGTTTGAGGGCAGGTGAGTCGTTCACGCCATCGCCGGTCATGGCGACAACCTCGCCATCGGCCTGCAGTGCCTGCACCAGGCGCAGCTTGTGGTCGGGCATCGCGCGCGCGAACACGTCTGCCTCGCGCGCGACCGTTACAAGCGCGTCCCCGGAAATCCGGTCGAGCTCCTTTCCGGTCACCGTGGCGTGAGTGCCGCCCAGTCCGAATTTGGCGGCAATCGCCGCGGCCGTGGCGGCGTGATCGCCGGTGATCATCTTGACCCGGATGCCCGCCTGGCGGCACAGGGCGACGGCTTCGACGGCGTCCGTGCGCGGCAGGTCGATCAGGCCGAACAGGCCGAGCAAGGTTAGGCCGTCTTCGGCATCCTCAAAGCGCAGTTCCCGATGGTCGGATGAGACCTTGCGATCCGCGATCGCGAGCACGCGCTGCGCCTGTGACGCCATGGCTTCGATTCTGCCAAGCCAGTAAGCCCGGTCGAGTGGAACATCGCCGTCGTCGGACCGTTGCCCCGCGCACATGTCGAGGATCCGTTCGGGCGCGCCTTTCACGTAGATGCGGCCATGACCGGCATGGTCATGATGGAGCGAGGCCATGAACCTGTGCTCGGATTCGAACGGAATGAGGTCCATGCGCGGCCAGGATTGCCGCTCGAACCGGGTGTCGAGCCCGGCTTTCAGGCCGACGGTCATCAAGGCGCCGTCGGTCGGGTCGCCCTGCAGCTCCCACAGGCCGTCTTTCTCGGTCAGCTCGGCATCGTTGCACAGCAGGGCCGCGCGGGCGACCGACATGAGGTCGGGGTGGTCGCCTGTTGCGACCGGTTCTTCGGAGAGGCAGAACACGCCGACCGGTTCGTAGCCGGCACCGGTCACGGTATAGCTCTGCGCGGCCGTGACGACCGTTTCCACCATCAGCTCGTTTCGTGTCAGCGTGCCCGTCTTGTCGGTGCAGATGACGGTGACCGAGCCGAGCGCTTCCACGGCCGGCAACCTGCGCACGATGGCGTTGCGTTGCGCCATACGGGTCACCCCGATCGCCAGCGAGATGGTCATGACCGGCGGCATGCCCTCGGGGATGGCGGCAACGGCAAAGGCGACGGCCGCCATGAACATCTCGCTGGCCGAGTAGCCCTGGACGAGAAAGCCGAACGCGAACGTGCCGGCCGAAACCAGGAGGATTGCGCCGGTCAGCCATTGCGCGAAGACGGATATCTGGCGGAGCAGGGGGGTCGTGAGGGGTTCGATGCCCGCGAGCGTCGCACTGATCCGCCCGATCTCGCTGCGCGCGCCGGTTTCGACGACGATCCCGGTCCCTTTGCCGTAAGTGACCAGCGTCCCGGCATAGGCCATGGAGCCACGGTCACCCAGTTCGGCATCGCCACGCACGGGCGCGGACGTCTTCTCCACCGCAACGGATTCGCCGGTCAGCGCCGCTTCGTCGATCTGCAGGCTCTTGGCATCGAGAAGACGCAGATCCGCCGGAACACGGTCGCCGGACTGGACCAGGACAACGTCGCCCGGAACGAGCATCTCGGCCATGACGGTCATCCGCCGCCCGCCGCGCCTCACATCGGCATGCGGCGACAACATGGTGCGGATCGCCTCAAGCGCGTGCTCCGCACGTCCTTCCTGGACAAAGCCGATGATGGCGTTGATCAGCACCACGGCGAGGATCACGATTGTATCGACCCCATGTCCGAGCGCGGCCGTCACGGCGGCGGATCCAAGCAGCACATACAGGAGGACGTTGTTGAACTGGGCAAGCAACCGCCGCATCGGGCCTCGCCGCC
>JBPCWF010000383.1:0-6079 GCA_051009775.1 Hyphomicrobiales bacterium
ACGATCCCGCTCGAAGAGGCCGGCGCGGCGCTTGCCGCCATGGACGGCTATACGGGTGCGGGTATCACGGTGGTCGATCGGTTCTGAGGTCTTGCACATGCCGCCGCCAGTCCCTCAACCGTCATTCCGGACGGAGCGCGTCAGCGCGGAGATCCGGAAGCCATTGGCCGTTCGGCCAGATACGACCACGCAATATACTCGATGAACGGCCGTTGGATGCCGGCTCAAGACTGGGATGACGGGATATGGAGAAAGGCCGTCACCCTACTCCACCATGGCGAAGATCTCGATTTCGATCACCATGCCGGGATAGGCGAGTATGGGCAGCGGGATGCCGGTGGTCGCGGGGCCCGGGTCCGGGAAATATGACGAACGGATCGAGAGATTGTCGTGCAGGTCGTCATTGCCGCAGGCGCCCTCATAGACGGTCAGCACCTTGCACACATCGGTGTAATCGGCGCCGAGCTCGCGCAGGATCGTGCCGACATGCTCCATCGCCTGGCGGGTCTGCCGTTTGAGGTCGTCCGGGTGGACCGCCTCGCCCTGCTTGTCGAGCGAGACCTGGCCGCCGAGGAAGATCATATCGGCGCATTTGAGCCCGTGCTTATAGGGCAGATGGACGTGCCAGTCCCACAGGCTTTCGGGCCAGACATGGGTGCGCGGCAGACGCGTGCCGTCCTCGCCGAGCATGGCCACGACCTCAAGCTTGATCTCAACGCCCTCGGCCGCATGGCGCGGGATGGGCACACCGGTCGCGGCCGGACCCGGCTCGGCATAATAGGCCGCACAGGCCAGCGCCGCCGGCTCGAAGTCCTCAACCGTGCCCGCGCCCGCATACCAGCGGTTGCTCTTGACCACATCGCCGAAATCCGCGCCGAACTGGCCAATCAGTCCGCCGATACGGTCCATGACATGTCCGGTCTGGTCGACGATCCGGCCCGGTGCGGCCACGGTGCCGTCGGCCTCGACCGGCGCCTGGCCGCCGACGAAGATCATCCGGCCGCAGCGCACGGCGGCGGCGAAGGCATCCGGCATGGGCGGGGCATTGTCGGCCGCCGCGTAGGTGCGCGGCAGTTTCGACCCGTCCCGTCCGAGCATGGCATAGCCTTCGATCTCGACCACCATACCGGGATAGGCGAGATAGGGCACGGGAACGGCGGTGACCGCGGTTCTGGTGCCCTCGGGCAACTGATCGGCCAGATGGCCCAGGAAGAAGTCCTCGTCGACCGAGCCGTCATTGACATAGAAGCACAGGAGCTTGACCAGATCGGTCAGGTCGGCGCCGAGATCGCCCAGGACCGCGCCGAAATTCTCCACGGCGCGCACGGTCTGGAACTGGAGATCGCCCGGGTTCTGCACGACGCCTTCGCTGTCGAGATCGACCTGGCCGCCGACCCACAGCATGTCGCCGCAACGGACCCCGTGCTTATGGCTGATGCCGATCGGCCAGTTCCAGTGGCCCTCCGGCCAGGCATGGCGCTTTTCCACTCGTCCCTCCCCTGTGACAAGGAGACCGGAGTCTAACAGATCCTGATGAAATGGGAGGGCCTCATCACCGGGTTGGCGGCGCTTTTAACCTCTACTTTTTCTTCTTGGCGCCCCGAAGCAGGTCCTCGTCCAGCGGCACGCTTTCGGAGGAGCGAAGCTGGAACCGGTAGATCTGCAGGTTTTCCATGACCCGCTTGACGTAGTTCCGGGTCTCGTTGAACGGAATGGATTCGATCCAGTCGACCGGCTCGAGCTGGCCCTTTCGCGGGTCGCCATAGACCTTGTTCCATTTGATCACCCGGCCCGGCCCCGCATTATAGGCGGCGAGCGCCATGATGTAGGAACCGCGGAAGTTCTTGATCAGATCGTGCATCAGCGCGGTGCCGAAGGCGAGATTATAGGGCGGCCTGCTGGTCAGCTCCGAGAGCGAATAGACCTGGCGATGGCGGCGCGCGAGCAGCTTGGCGGTCGCCGGCATGATCTGCATCAGGCCGCGCGCGCCGGCCGGGCTGACCGCCCGCGGGTTGAACTCGCTTTCCTGCCGGATCAGCGCGTAGATCAGGGCCGGTTCGACGTCCGGCCGCAGCGCCTTGTATTCTGGGACCTCATCGGGATAGCCATGGCGGCCGATCTCCGTACCCTGCTGGTTGGCGAACCTGCCGACCCGGACCGCGAGATGGGGGCCGCCGATACTGCCGCCCAAATGAGCGACGGCGCTGCGTTCCTCACGGGTCTCGAGATGCTCTGCCAGGGCAACCACGAATGACCGGGTGAGCTTCGACCGGCCGGCCGCCTTGAGCAGCCTGGCGGCCTGCATGAGCTCGTCGCCGTCAACGCGCGCGATCACATCATGACGCAGGGTGAAGTCCAGCTCCGGTTGCTCCTGCAAGCTGCCCCATCCCAGACGGGCACGGGCGAGCTGGCCGTAGAACGTAGTCCAATAGGTTGCGGCGGCCTCGAAATGCTTTTTGGCCTCGGCCTCGTCGCCAAGCTCCAGATGGGTGCGTCCGAGCCAGTATTCCGCCTGTGAGACGTTGACCGGACGGTCGTCGCCCTTGCTCAGCGCCGCGAAGTGCCGGCGCGCCAATTTCGGCTGTTTCAGGAAGCGCAATGCGATCCAGCCGGACAGGAACTCGCCCTGGACGAATTTCCAGCCGGAGGGAAAGCCGTGGGCCTTGACCAGCCGGTACGCCAGAGGCCACGCCTCCTTGTTGTTGCGGGCCAGTCCCTGGCGCGCCAGATCGAGGCGCTCACGCCACCACGCTTCCGGTTCGGGCAGCGCCGGGCGGCCCGACTGCGCCTTGAGCAGGACCTTGCGCGCCTGCGCAAACTTGTTCCTCTGGCGCCAGTAGCGCGCCAGTGCGAACTGGAGCGCCGGCTCGTTGATCAGCGCGCGGGGCACGTCGCGATACCGCTTCATGCCGCGCTTGTGGCCGCCGTAAAGCGACAACGCCGCCTTGGCCATCTTGACGTGGCCCTTGGATATGCGGTTGGCCTGCCGCAGCGCCGTGTTGGTGTTGCCGCGATAGATCTGCCGGGCAAGGCGCTCTTTGTGGTCCGCCTTGGTCATGGCGGCCTTGTACCGCTTCAGCAAAGCCTTTTCGGTTCCGGGGTTGAGCGTGAACTCGCGCCACACGCGCCGGACAATCTTGGCCGCTTTTCCCTTGCGTCCGATCAATCGGTACGCCTTCGCCTGGGCGAGCATGCCACCGGCAGATTTCGGCGGATGCAGCCTGAAATAGGCGAGCACCTCCTTGGGCGGCTTCGTATCGTTGTCGAGGGTCGCCTCCGCCCGTTTCCTGATCCGCTCGGCGCGCGGCCAGTGGCCGTTCTCGTCCAGGAACGCCATTGCACGGTCGAAATAGTCGGGCCTCAGATGATACACGAGGTCCGCCCAGTCGACGAGTTTCGCCGTCAGCGGATCGCCGGTCTTGGCTGCGAGGCGGTCGGCGGTCTTACGATTGCCCTCGATCATCGCCAGCACTGCCCGCGCGCGCATGCGTTCCAGCTTGGCCCGCCGCGCGCGCTCGGCCAGCGCCTCGAGGCGCTCCACGGTGACGGAATCGGGTGTGGGCGGGACTGCCAGCGCCGGGTGTGCGAACCAGCCGGCGCCAATCGCCATCGCAAGCAGCAGAGCGGTCATGCCGGGCGCCCGGAACCGGCGCGGCACGGCGATGCTCAGATCACGGTTTCGGAAGTCCAGATGCGGTATTTTTAAATGCGGCATGCGGGCAATTTGGTTCGCCGATCAATGGAATACAAGCGAGCAAGTCTGTATTTGCACGTATAACGTAGGTTCACTTGCATTCTGCGGGGTGCCGCCCTGAGAATCAATTCACAATTTCCAAATAATTGTGATTGCCGATCACACTCCGGGCAGATCTTGCCGTCAGGTTGCAGCTATATTGGGGTCACCGTCCGATAAACAGGCGCGCCGGCCGTATCAAAGCGCACGACCGCTAGGGCCGGTCGGGACATGGGTCTTACTTCAGAGCCCTGATCACCGATTGGCGCAGATTGCCGCCGGCACCGATGCTTTGAACCTTTTCCGGCTCATCGTCCATGTCGGGTTCTCCGCCAAGCCTCTTGAGCTGCTGGCCGAGTTCGGCGATGGCATCGCCGATATCGGTGACCGTGCGGCGGCGCTCATCGGCGACGGTGTCGCTGATCTCGACAAGGCGCGCTTCGATCTGGTTGAGGCGCGCAAGCGTCGAGGCGGTTTCGCCTTTTATGAAGTCCAGGATCTTCTGGTCGCGCAACTCATTGGTTTTCTCCATCGGCGTGAGCAGAATCTGCCGAAGCTGGTCCAGTTCCAAATTTCCGGTGTCTTCGATCTTCATGGAAAATACCTGTGCTCAGTTGCTTACGACCGGCCGCCAGCCGGGGCGAACGATAGAGTTTTGTTACTACACAAACATGGTTACCAAATCGTTATGTCCCGTCCCGGATGCGCGCGGGTCAGACCTTTGAGTTCGCTTTTGCGGAGAGGATTTGGCCCGCTTGTTTCAGCCGAAATATTGCAGCATCGAGAGCATGCTCACGATGGCGACCGCCCAGAACACCAGGAGATAGAGGCCGGCACGGAAGTCATCCTGGATGTGGGTGAGCAGGAAGGTGACCAGCAGGACCACCGCGCACAGGGCAAGCAGGAACCAGGCGACCGGGTCGAGCTGCGGCCCGATCTCGAAACGCGCGCTCGCCGTGGCGAGAAGCGCCGCGGCGGCGGCGATGGCCGCGACACCGGCAATGATGGCAAGCCCGATCCAGATGTCGGAGCGCATTCCATGATGGAAGCCGCCGTTAATCGGGCTTTTGCTTTGGTCGGCCGGAACCATTGGCGTTCCTCGCGTCCAACCGCCCTGCCCCGCATTGCAGGCAGTATAGTTCAGCCTACAGGCTCATGCCAAGCTTGCGCGCCTCGTAGATCGCCATCGAGGCGGTGCGCGGCGACACCGCATCGCCGATCGTGTGCACGTCCCTGCCGGAGCCCTCAAGGCCGCGGGTCAGGCCGTCGTCCGGCCGGTTGGTGGTCGCAAGCACGAGCGAATCGAACTCGCGTTCCTCCTCGTCGCCCGTATAGAGGTTGATCAGGGTTGCCGTGTTGCCGTCCCATCTGGTGACCGCGGTCGCGGTGACGGTCTCGACGCCCATCTTTATGAAGCGCTCGCGCGCGGTGTCAGCCGTGCGGCTGTATTCGAGCTGGCCCGCCGCCTGCTCGGACGCCGTCACCAGGGTCACGTAATGGCGCTGTTCGGCAAGATGAAGCGCGGTTCCGGTCGCCGGCCACCAGCCGTTGATGTCGTCGAGCAGCAGCACGTTGGTGCCCGGCACAACGGAGCCGTCGAGCACGTCATGGGCGGTGCAGACATTGTCCTGGCCCGCACCGGGCAGCCCTGCCATATGCGGCATGGCGCGCTGAAAACCGTCGCGGCTCGGCAGCGAGCCGGTGCACAGCACGACCGTGTCCGCGCCGGAGGCCTCGATGTCGGCCCGGGTCATCTCTGTCCGGAGCCGGATCTGCACCTGGAGCTTTTCGAGCTGAACCTGATACCAGTTCAGGAGCTCGCCGATCTCGCCGCGCTCGGGCTGGCCGGCGGCCAGGCGGAACTGCCCACCGAGCTCGCCAGAGCGCTCGGCCAGGGTCACCTTGTGACCGCGCTCGGCGGCGGTCCGGGCGACTTCGAGACCGGCAGGGCCGCCACCGACGACGAGGACGTCGCGCGGTTTCCCGGCCGGCGCCGGACGGTCGCCGTCCCACTCGGCTTCGCGGCCGGCCGACGGGTTGACCAGGCAGCTGATCCAGTAGTCGCGCAGGCGCCGGCCGATGCAGAGCTGATTACAGCTGATGCACGGCCTGATGTCGGTTGCGCGGCCTTCCCGCGCCTTGTTGGCCAGATGGGGGTCTGCGATCTGGCCGCGCACGATGCTGACCAGGTCGGCCTTGCCTTCGCTCAGCACGGCTTCCGCGTTGGCGGGCGTCTTGACGCGGGCCTCGACCGTGATCAGGGCATTTCTAACCGCCTGCTTGTAATGTTCCGCATCGGAGGTGCCGAGAAACATGCCGAAATGCATGCTCGGTACGATCTTGGAG
>JBPCWF010000384.1:0-3984 GCA_051009775.1 Hyphomicrobiales bacterium
CGGTTTTTCGCGCCCGCTGGACGTCGTTAAGCTCCACTTGTGGTCAACCCGGACCACGGCGGGGATCTTGCCTCGCCAGCAAACGCGAAGAACCGGTCAAATGATCCCATATGAAGGAACGATGCTCTAGGAACCACTTACCGGCATCGGCGCGATGTCCACGAAGGTCTCGTTGTAGCAGGCGCCGCGCTCGATATCCGTCCGGAGGTCGGATGGAATGAGGGCGTTCACGGTCGTGCCGGTCTCGCTCGTGCGCAGCCATGTGCCCTTTGGGCTGTAGAGCACACCGGGACGCACGGCATCGCTGATCATGACTTTCAGCGCGACCTCGCCCTGGCCGTTCCAGACCTTGATGACGTCATCGTCTTTGAGCCCGCGGGCCCCGGCATCGGCCGGGTTGATCTCCAGCACTTCATGCCCCTGCGAGGCTTCGCAGCCGCCGAAGGTCGCATTGGTCCTCTTGGCGGATGAGGGAGAGATCAGAACGAACGGCATCGATTTCGGCACCGGCTCGTATCTCGGCACGCCATAGCCGAAACGGTCTTCGAGATCCTGCGAATGGAGTTCGATCTTGCCGCTCGGTGTGGCGGGAACGACCGTATCGCACATGATCGGCTCAGATCCGTTCTTGGATGTCATGGCAAGCGCGCCATCCAGCGGAACCCGGCTTGGCGAATGTCCCTGCATGCGCGGGTCGTCCCCGTCCAGCGCGGCATCCATCAGTTCGTGGTCGGTTTCCCGGAAGATCGGATCGTCGAAACCGAAGCGCGCCGCGAGCCGCCGGAAGATCTCGGTGTTCGGCAGACTGTCGCCGACGCAGGGGATGACCGGTTCGGCGCGCTGTACATAATTCTGGCCATAAGCGCCGTAGATATCGGCATATTCGAAATGGCTCGCCGCTGGGAGAATGACATCCGCATAGAGCAGGCTGTCGGTCATCACGACGTCGGAGCCCGCGATGAACAGATCGTCCCTCGACAGCGCCTGCATCATCATCGCCTGATTGGGATGCGTGGCGACCGGATTGTGATTGTAGATCATCACCGCCATGACCGGCGGGTCGAGCGTTTCGTCCAGGAGCTTTTCGGCCACATCGACGATGTTGAATGTGCGCGTCCCCTCCGGAACGAGGTCCGGACGCTGCAGTTTCGCCGTCGTCTTCGGGGCCGCAAGGCCGGGCTTGGCGATCACACCGGCGCCGCGCCGGCCGTGATTTCCGGTGAGCGCCTGAAGCGCCATGGCCGCGCGCAGGCCGGACCCGCCGCTGCGCCCGCGTTCGATGCCGTTGCCCAGCGACACCGCGACGCGCTCGGCCGTGCCGTAGAGGCCGACGAATTCCATGAACTCATCCGCGCTCAGCCCGCATATCCGCTCGACATCGCTCACGGTGTATTTGCGCGCCTCCTCCATGTAGCTGCCGAAGCCATGGGTCCAGGCGTCGATGAAGTCCCGGTCGAAACCGCCCCGGCGTTCCAGTTCGGCAGCGGCGGCCATGGCGAGAACCACGTCGGTGCCGGGCTGCACCTGCAGAAACAGATCGCACTGTTCGGCGACCTTTATGCGCTTGGGATCGACGATCACGACCCGAGCCCCGTTCGAGCGGGCTTCTTTCAGGACGCGAACCAGGTGCAGGTTCGACACGGTGACATTGTTGCCCCAGACGACGATCAGATCGGCATGTTTCGCCTGTTCCGGAGGCATGCCGGGCGAGGCGCCGAACAGGCTGGTATAGGCCGTGCCCCGGACCGCGCCGCAGAGCGGCCCGCGGTCGAGCAGCGTGGCGCCGAGCTTGTGAAAGAACCGCCGGTCCATGGAGCCGCCCGCCAGTTCACCATGCGGACCGGCATAGTTGAACGGCATGACCGACTGGGGCCCATGCGTCTCGATGGCCTTGCTGAACCCATCGAACACGAGATCTATCGCCTGGTCCCAGGAGACCGGTTCAAACCTGCCCTCGCCGCGGGGTCCCATGCGCCGCAACGGCGTGGTCAGGCGCTCCGAACCATGAACGAATTCGGGATAGTAGCGCGCAACCTTGTTGCAGATAACGCCATCGGTATAGGGATTCGCCTTCGAACCGTGAACCTCGACGAGACGGTCATCCTCGACCGTGGCGCTCAGGCTGCACGTATCGGGGCAGTCCAGCGGACACACGCTTGGGCGCGTTTCCTGCTTGCCTTCTTTCAACATACCGGCGTTCCTTCTGGCTGGCACTGCGGCGTGCCATGATCAACGGTTTCATTTCGAGGCTACTCTGCCCAAAGAGTGGCCCTTTGAAAATGACCAATATTGGCGGGTTCAATGAGTCCACTTTGACGCGCCGGCCCCTATGGTGGCAGCCTCAGGGCCCCGCATTTGCCAAAGGTGCCGATGGCGCGCACTATAGTTCCCGTGACCACCGGCCGATGCCGCCACCCCGGCCGTGGAGAGGGAGGAACAATCCATGAGTACCGAACTGCGCGAGCTGATCGCCGCCAGCCAGGCCGCCTTCAAGGCGGACCCGGAGAAGGCGCAAGCCGTATTCTCATCCAAATCGGCGCTGCAGGAGGGCCTGCGCTCCAAAGCCGCCATGCGCGAGCACACGCTCACCGTCGATGAACCTGAAAGCCTCGGAGGCACCGATGCCGGTCCGAACCCGGTCGAGCTTGTGCTCGCCGCCCTGGGCACCTGCCAGGAAATCACCTATCGCGCCTACGCGACGGCGCTCGGCATTTCGCTCGACGAGGTTTCCGTCGAGCTCGACGGCGAGATCGATTTGCGAGGGTTTCTGGCGGTCGATGACACGGTGCGGCCGGGCTACCAGGCCATCAAGGGGACCGTCACGCTCAAATCCACCGCGAGCGAAGCCGAACTTCAGACCCTGCGCGACGCGGTCAACGCCCATTGTCCGGTGCTCGACATCCTGCGCAATCCGGTGCCGGTCGAGCTGGTGCTCAACGCTCAGGGCGGCAGTGCCGCTGCCGCCGAATAGGACTATTTGTCGGACCAGACCGCCAGTTCGTATCCGTCCGGATCGGCGAAGTGGAACCGCCGGCCGCCGGGAAACTCGAAGATCGGCTTGACGATCCGCCCGCCGGCGCGTTCCACTCTGGCCTGCGTGTCGGCGAGGTCGTCGGCATAGAGGATCACGAGCGGGCCGCCGGGCCTGGGCGGTTCTTCAGTGGTCAAGCCGCCTTCGAGGCGTCCGTCCGAGAACGAACTGTAGGCCGGTCCCCAGTCGGTGAACCGCCATCCGAAGACGTCGCCGTAAAACGCCTTGGCGCCGGCGATCTCGCTGACATTGAACTCGACATAGTCGATGCGGTGGTTGTTTTCTGAATCGGTCATGGCCGCAAGCTAGAACATCGTTCCTTGATATGGAATCATTTGATGGCGCCAAGCCGGTCCACTCGGCCAGTTCTGACAGCGCCGCCAACTCAGGGAGGAGCGCCATGGCGCACGAGGACACGATCCACTATTTCACCGAGGAGAACTCCGCCGACATCGTCTGCGCCCGCATGGCGGATGCCACCAACGAGCGTCTGACACAGATCATGACCTCCGTCATCCGGCACCTGCATGCAGCGGTCAAGGAGGTCGAGCCGACCTATGAGGAATGGGAACAGGCGATCTCGTTCCTGACCGCCACCGGTCAGATGTGTGACGACAAGCGCCAGGAATGGATCCTCCTGTCCGACGTGCTCGGCGTCTCCATGCTGGTTGACGCGATCAACACCCGCCGGCCCTCCGGCGCGACGGAGAACACGGTGCTCGGCCCGTTTCATGTCGACGGCGCCCCGATCCGCGAGATGGGCGACACGATCTGCGATGACGGCAACGGCGAACCGCTCTACGTCTCCGGCCGGGTGGTCGATGTCGACGGCAACCCCGTCGCAGGCGCCGTGATCGACGCCTGGCAGGCGAGCCATGACGGCTTCTATGACAACCAGCAGCCGGATGTGCAGCCCGAGCACAATCTGCGCGGCGTGTTCCGGACAGGCGAGG
>JBPCWF010000385.1:0-4392 GCA_051009775.1 Hyphomicrobiales bacterium
TCCGTCTCCTTCAGCAGGGCGGCCAGGTCGCGGATCAGATCCTGATCGATGGTTTTCTTGCTCCTTGACATGGTTCGACCCTATGTCCCCCCCTTGGCGACGATCGATCCGACGGCATCGATCGCAAGTTCGTATCCAACCGCGCCGAGCCCGCATATCACACCTGTCGCCGCAGGGGAAACATAGCTGTGATGGCGGAACGGTTCACGGGCGAAAATGTTGGAAAGGTGGACCTCGACAATCGGTATGTCGGTGGCTTTGAGCGCATCGAAAAGGGCGACCGATGTGTGCGTGTAGGCGCCGGCATTGACGATCAGGCCGGCCGCCGAACGACCCGCCTCCTGGATCCAGTCGACCAGTTCGCCCTCGCTGTTCGACTGCCGGAACTCGACGTCGAGCGTGTGGCGTACGGCGGCGGCGCGGCAGGCTTTCTCGATGTCGGCAAGCGTCGTCGCGCCGTAGACATCCGGCTCGCGGGTGCCGAGCAGATTGAGGTTGGGCCCGTTGAGAATGTATATCGTTGCGGTCATAACCGTGGCGGCTTCACCTTTGGGGTGCAGTATCTTCCGATCACGGTAAAAGAACAGCCGATTCTTTCAAGCCCGCCGTGCCTTGTGGATAAATCCGCAAGCGCCGGGTCCTGGAGCCGGGTGGTATCTCGACGGCCTAGCAGACCGCGCAACCGCCGTTCTTGCGGATCTCGGCAATCTGCGACTGCATGGTGTCGAGACCGAGAGCGCCGGGTATCAGGCGGTCGTCGATAATGAAGGCGGGTGTTCCGTTGATGCCGACCGCTTGGGCCAGTTGCATGCTCTCATTGATGGTGGCCGCGACTTCGTCGTCATCCATGTCTTTGCGCAACTGGTCGATGTCGAGGCCGACCTGCTTGGCGATCGCGATCGTCGCGGTTTCGTCCAGGGCACCGCGATGCTGCATCATCGCCAGGTGAAGGTCCCAGTATTTGTCCTGTTTCTTGGAGGCGATGGCGGCGCGCGCGGCGAACACGGAGCCTTCGCCGAGGATCGGAAATTCCTTGAGGATCAGCTTCAGGTCCGGATCCGCCTTGACCAGGGCCAGAATGTCGTCGAGCGAGCGCTTGCAGAAGCCGCAATTGTAGTCGAAGAACTCGACCACGGTGACATTGCCGTCGGGATTGCCGAAGACGAAGCCGCGTTTGGAGCGATACACCAGATCGGCATTTTGCTTGATGCCTTCGCGCGACCGCGCCAGTTCCTGCTCTTGTGCCTGTTTCTCCAGCGCTTCGATCGCTTCGCGCAGCACATTCGGATTCTGCACCAGATAATCACGGATGATCTTGTGCATTTCCTGCTTCTGCGCGTCGTTGAACAGAGCGTCTTCCGCGCGCACGGCGGAGAATGCAACGCTGAGCCCGATCGCAAAGCTCGCGGCAACAAGACAGAGTCGTTTAACGGTCATCGAACACCTCCGAACATCGCCCATAGGTAAGGGGTCCCGCCGGTTTTTGCCAGACTAATTCTTCTTGTTCGGGCGCAGCTGCAAGATGTCGTTGGCCTTGACCCATTGCGGGGTGCCGCGCTTGAGTTTCTTCTTTGCTCTCGCCGCCTGCTCCTTGGCGAGCTTCAGATCGCCCTGCATGACCGCGGCTTCCGCCGACTCCAGTTGGGCCATCCCCAGATCGCCGAGCCGCGCATAGGCGATCGCCATCTGTTTGTGCAGTATGCTCGTGCGGCCTTCGTGCCGACGTGCGCGCTTGAGGTGCTTGAGCGCGGGCTTGGTGAACTTCGGGTCTTCGGTGCCGAGCATGGCCTGGGCCAGCAGCACGCGGATCAAGCCGTTATTGGGGGCAAGCTTGGCCGCCTTCTGCAGCGGTGCAATTGCCTTGCGCACATTGCCTGTTTCGAACAGGGCCTGGCCCTTGGCTTCCCGGAAATAGGGGTTCTTCGGCATTTTCTTGATCAGATAGTCGAGCTCCGCCAGCGAGTTGCGGATATCGCCGCCGCGGAAATGCGCGATACCGCGTGCGTAGCGCGCCCGCAGGCTCTTGTCCGATGTCGGATATTTGCGCAACGCCTCCTGGGGCGCCAGCAGGAAGCCGTGCAGCTTGCCCTTGACCAACTCGTGGCGGAACTTGAGCTCGGGCGGGTCGGCTTTGTCGAAGAACGAGCTCTTTTTCGCGAGACGGGTGAGGAAGGCGATACGGTCGCGCGGGATCGGGTGCGACAGAACATAAGGATCCGCGAACTGCAGCGATACGATGCTCTCGGCCGAGAGCTTCTCGAACAGTGTAAGCATGCCGCGCGCGGACTGGCCCGAGCGATCCAGATAGGACACCGCCGCCTGATCGGCCGCCGCCTCCTGCGCACGCTGGTAGGACAGGACACTGCGGCCCACCAGACTGTTGCCGCCGATCAGCACGCCCTGACCGGCCTGGCCGACGCCCGCCGTACCGGTCGCGGCGCCGCCGACGATGGCCGCGGCACCCACCAGCATGCCGATGATCGCCGCGGTGCTTGCCTTGTCGAGTTGGCGCTGCATGCGGGCGAGATGGCCGCCGGCGATATGGCCGGCCTCATGCGCCAGCACGCCGATCACCTCACCGGGGCTGTCGGCCTGCAGCAAGAGGCCCGTATTGATGAAAATCCGCTGCCCGCCGGCGACGAAGGCGTTGATGCTGTCCTGCGCGATCAGGTGGACCCGCACCGCCTTGGGGTTGAGCCCGGCCGCCCGGAAAATCGGATAAGCGAAAAGCTTCATCAGGGCCTCGGTCTCCGCGTCGCGAATGAGATACGCACGCCGGCTTTGCGCCGCGGCCGGCTGCGGCAGCACATAGCCGATGACGAACGCGCATGCGATCAGCATGGACACCAGCCGCTGCGCCATGGAGTGAGAGGTTCGGTGCGTCGATGCGGCGGCCCTGCGGCGCCGCATCGCGCCCGCGGAATTACCAAACGGAATGGAAGTTCTGCTATACATCCCAAGATATCTTTCGTGAAGTTTCGGCAGCGAGCCAGCCAGGCACTACGGTCTTGCGCTCACACTACGGGGCGGCCTCTAGCCGGTCAATCGACGCAGGGTGCCTGCCAATACACTCAACACACCCACCCAAAGCTCTGCCACCCACCCTTCGCCGCCAATTACGGCGAGACTGGGGCGTTTGCACATTACCACGGGCGGAAACTGTTGGTTGCGGCAATTTGCACGCTAAAGTGAACGTCCCGTTTCGAGACCCGTCATGGAGGGGATCACCGCATGAACAGCACACCGCCTTCGGCCCGCAGCAATGTCGCGCCCTTCATCGTCATGGACATGATGCGCGAGGCGAACCGGGCTGAATCCCGGGGCGAGCGCATCATTCACATGGAGGTCGGCCAGCCGTCTTCTCCGCCGCCGCAGCGGGTGATCGAGGCGGCCGAGGCGGCGCTCAGGTCCGACCGCATCGGCTACACGGAAGCGTTCGGGCTGCCAGCCCTGCGCGAGCGCATTGCCCGGCATTACAGGGACGCCTATGGGCTCGACATCGCGCCAGAGCGGGTGGTCGTGACGACCGGCTCCTCCGGTGCCTTCGTGCTCGGCTTCCTCACCGCCTTCGACCATGGCGCTCGCGTGGCGTTGCCGGTTCCGGGATATCCGGCCTACCGCAACATCCTGTCCGCACTCGGCATCGAGGTGGTTCCGATCCATACCCGTGCGGAGAACCGCTGGACGCCGACCGTGGAAGACCTGCGGCAGGCTGCGCACGGCGGGCCTCTGGCGGGGCTTCTGATCGCCAGCCCGGCCAACCCGACCGGCACCATGATCGAGCGTGATGCCCTGGCCGCTCTGGTCGGACACTGTGCGGAAACCGGGGCGTGGCTGGTGTCCGACGAGATCTATCATCGCCTGACCTACGGCATGGACGAGACCTGTGCGCTCGCGGTCAGTGATGAGGCCATCGTCATCAACAGCTTCTCGAAATACTACTGCATGACCGGCTGGCGCATCGGCTGGATGATCGTCCCGCCGCGGCTGCTGCGGCCGATCGAGTGCCTGGCGCAGAATCTGTTCATCTCGCCGCCGACCCTGTCGCAGCATGCAGCACTTGCCGCGTTCGACGCGACCGAGGAGCTGGACCGGCGGCGCGCGCAATATGCCGTCAATCGGGAACTCCTGCTGACCGAACTGCCGGGCATCGGCTTTGAGGAGTTCAGCCCGGTCGACGGTGCGTTCTACATCTACACAAATGTCAGCCGGTTCTCGAACGACAGCTTCGACTTCGCCCAGAAGATGCTCAGGGAGGCTGGTGTGGCGGCCACGCCCGGCGCCGATTTCGACGATGTCGACGGCGCGCACTACCTGCGCCTGTCCTTCGCCGGTTCGACCGATGAGATGCAAGAGGCGGTGACGCGCCTCAAGCGCTGGCTGGGCTAGAGC
>JBPCWF010000386.1:0-7647 GCA_051009775.1 Hyphomicrobiales bacterium
CATCTACACCATGCGCAACCTGAAGAAGGTTTACCCTGGCGGCCGCGAGGTCGTGAACGACGTCACGCTGGCCTTCCTGCCGGGCGCCAAGATCGGCGTCCTCGGCCCCAACGGCGCCGGCAAGTCGACGCTGCTGAAAATCATGGCCGGCGTCGAGACCGAGTTCGGCGGCGAAGCCTGGGCGGCCGACGGCGTCAAGGTCGGCTACCTGTCGCAGGAGCCGGAGCTCGACGGGGCCAAGGATGTGCGCGGCAATGTGATGGTGGGGGTCGCGGAGAAGCAGGCGCTGATGGAGCGCTATAACGAACTCGCCATGAACTATTCCGACGAGACCGCGGAAGAGATGGCCGAGCTTCAGGACGCGATCGACGCGCAGAACCTCTGGGACCTGGACAGCCAGGTCGAACAGGCAATGAGCGCCTTGCGCTGCCCGCCCGACGACGCCGACGTGACCACCCTGTCGGGCGGCGAGCGGCGCCGGGTCGCGCTGTGCCAGCTGTTGCTGTCGAACCCCGACATGCTGCTGCTCGACGAGCCGACCAACCATCTCGATGCGGAGACCGTGGCCTGGCTCGAGCGGTTCCTGCGCGAGTTTCCCGGCACCGTCGTCATAGTCACCCACGACCGCTACTTCCTCGACAACGTGACCGGCTGGATCCTGGAGCTCGACCGCGGCCGCGGCATTCCCTATGAGGGCAACTACACGGCCTGGATCGAGCAGAAGCAGAAGCGGCTCGAACATGAAGGCCGCCAGGAGGAGGCGCGCCAGCGCACCCTTGCGCGCGAACTCGACTGGGTCAGAGCGAGCCCGCGCGCCCGGCAGGCCAAGTCGAAAGCCCGTATCCGCGCCTATGAGGAGTTGCTCGTCGAGGCCGGCGAGGCCAAGGAGGGGCGGGCGCAGATCACCATCCCGCCGGGCGAGCGGCTCGGCTCGCTGGTGATCGAAGCCGACGGACTGTCCAAGGGCTATGGCGACAAGCTTCTGATCGACGACCTGTCGTTGCGGTTGCCGCCGGGCGGCATTGTCGGCGTGATCGGCGCCAACGGCGCGGGCAAGACGACATTGTTCCGTATGCTGACGGGGCAGGAAGCGCCCGATCGGGGCACGCTCAAGGTCGGCGATACGGTTCAGCTCGGCTATGTCGACCAGAGCCGCGACGCGCTCGCCGGCGACGCCACGGTGTGGGAGGAGATCTCGGGCGGCAGCGAGACCGTCACGCTCGGCAAGCGCGAGGTCAACAGCCGGGCCTATGTCGGCTGGTTCAACTTCCGCGGCGGCGACCAGCAGAAGAAGGTCGGTCAGTTGTCGGGCGGCGAGCGCAACCGGGTGCATCTGGCCAAGATGCTCAAATCGGGCGCCAACCTCCTGCTGCTGGACGAACCGACCAACGACCTGGATGTGGATACGCTGCGGGCGCTCGAAGACGCGCTTACGAGCTTCGCCGGGTGCGCCGTCGTGATCAGCCACGACCGGTGGTTTCTCGACCGCATCGCGACCCACATGCTCGCCTTCGAGGGCGACAGCCATGTGGAGTGGTTCGAGGGCAACTACGACGACTACGAGGCCGACCGCAAGCGGCGCCTGGGCGAGGACGCGGACCAGCCTCAGCGCCTCAAGTTCAAGCGTTTCAGCCGGGCCTGACCGCCGGAGGGCTGTCCGGTTCGACCGGTTCGCTTACGCTTCTGCCCGGAAATCAGGCGCGGCCGCCGAGGAACTCGAGCAAGGCTTTGATGTTGCCGTTGTTGCGCTGGATCACGGACACGAATTCGGAGCGCTGCTGAATGGCGAGCCAGATGCCGTTGACGCTGACGTCGAACACCTTGTAGCCACCGCCCGCCGTGAGCACCCGCCAGGCGACCGGCAGAGACCGGCCGTTGGCAAAGCGGACCTTGCTCGACACCAGCGTTTCCCGATCGGAGCGCTTGTTCGATCCGACGATCGTCACCGTCTCGCCGTTAAAGCCGTCGGCGTGCAATGCGAATATGTGCGAGATGTAATCGATCACGAGGCCGTAATAGGTCTCGCGGTCACGGTCGTTGAGCCGGCGGGCGTATTTGCCGAGCGAGAACACGGCAATCGTCGGGATGTCGGCGTGGGCCGTGAGCATCTCCTTGAACTGCTGCTTCTTTACGCCGGCGGTGGCGGCGCTGTTGACCACCGTGAGCACCTGATTGGAGATGCGTCCGATAAACTCCTCAACGGTTTCCCCGGCCAGCGCAGATGCAGGAACAACGGCCGCGGTTACGACCAGCGCACCCGATCCTTTGAGGAATCCGCGTCGTGATTTCTGGTGGAGTGCCGGGATCTCTGTCATGACTCAAACTTTCCTGGGCGGCCCGGGTGTGGCGGCCGCGTCCGGCCCAGTATAACTGCGGACCGGTTTACCAACCGTGTTCAAGGCTCAGCTGCCGCGCAGGAAGGTCAGCAGGGCGCCGACATCTCCGTTGTTCTTCTTTATCACCGACACGAATTCGGTGCGCTGCTGGATCGCCAGCCAGATGCCGAGAACGCGGATATCGAAAATCTTGTAACCGCCGCCGCTCTTGATCAGACGCCAGCGGACATCCAACGGCGCGCGACCGCCGGAGAAATGCACCTTGCTCGACACCAGGATCTCCTTGGAGCTGCGCTGTTTGCTGCCCGTGATTTCAAGCCGGTCGCCCGAGAACTCCTTTATGTACTTGATGAACAAGCCGGCGACGAAGACCTCGACAAGGCGGAAATATTCCGACCGCTGGGAGCTTTTGAGCTTGCTCTTGTATCTGCCGAGCGAGAATACGCCGATCGTGGTGATCGCCGCATTGCTGCGCATCAGAGAGCGGAACTTGCTCTTTTTCTGCGACACGGAGCCGCTGCCGCTGGCGACGCCAAGGATGCTCTTGCCGACGCGCGCGACATATTGCTCAGCCGCGGTTGCGGCCTCGGCCGGTGCTGTGAACACCGCCGGCGCCAGCGAGACCGCGCCCAGCGCCACACCGCCTGTGAGAAGGGTTCTGCGAGTGAGTGATTCGCTCATGTCTTATCCCTGTCGTTCCTGCTTGGGGGAAGCGCGCTCTGCCCCGGACCACGTCCACCGGGTCTCCCGGCCAGCGCAAATCGGTGGTTTCCTATACAACACTGTCAGACGTTGCTCAAATCAACTGTTTGCCGTCGCACACGCGCATGATTCGCCAGATTAGAGGCCAAAACGTGATCTATCGCGGAGATCGTTCCGTGGCGCCGATACGGCGCGTGCGCAACCTCAGTGCGGGTCAGCGGAGATCCGGAATCTCAGGCAGATCATCATCATCCACCTCGCCATTGTTAATCTCGGACTGCCGGTTCTGGTAGTAGAGATTCTTGATGGTCGCATAGTAGTCGGGCGAGCTTTCGCGGATCGTATCGAGGGTCTCGATTGCGAATTCGCGGTCCGATACCAGGGTCGCCAGGGTCGGCGCACTCGACTCGAGCAAAGATGTGTCCCACAGGATCCAGGTCCAGGGATTGGCCAGCACGTCGACCGCGCGGCCGACCAGATGGCGTGGCGTCGACGGACCGATGATCGGCACCATCAGATACGGGCCGGACTGAACGCCATAGACCGCGAGGGTCTGGCCGAAGTCCTCCGTGTGGCGCTCCCAGCCGGCACGGCTGGCAATATCGTCGACGCCGCCGAAGCCGGCGACGGAGTTGAGGAAGAAACGGACAACCGTGGTTTCGGCGCGCTTCGGGTTGCCCTGGAGAATGTCGTTGGTCAGCGTGATCGGCGTCGCGACGTTGGACAGGAAGTTGGCCAGGCCCTTGCGCAGCGGCGGCGGAATGACCGTGCGGTAGACCAGCGCCACCGGCCGCAACACGGCCATGTCGACCGCGTCATTGACCTTGAACATGACCCGGTTGACGCCTTCCAGCGGGTCGGGGAGATCAGCCTCTTCGCCACTGATTTCCTCAAGGCCGTCGGCCTCGTCATCGGGCGTTGCGGCGATCGGCTGAATGATTATCACGGGCTCGCCGCCAGCGGCGAAACCCGGCACGGGCGCAAGGGCGAGCGCCGCCAGGATCGCAGCGCCAAAAAACGCACGCGCATACCGGCCGCAAATCGACCTGGTCAGGAACTCCGTCGCCGTTACGATGAGAGCACCTCTCATCCCAGGACTTCTCCTCTTATATGCACGCGACGCGCACACCGACTTCCTACGTCCGGTCGCACGCGTAAGATGCACATTACGGTTTGAGATTACCACAGTTTTCTCGTCCCGATAGCGTTGTCGCACGATCACATTATTTTTTCGTTATGCGTTGCCGAAATGCCGCGCCATTAAGTCCGTTTCACGGAGGTGCTGGACAACTTGCCGTTTATATATAAAAATATCTTTATATCAGCAAGTCCTCCGGCCCCACCATCGCGACTCATGGTAGTGTCAGGGACTTGTTTAGGCCGACAAAGGTGGCAGAGGCATGGCGAGCTTGGAAACACTGCTTTCCGGATTGAGGGCGGCAGGCGAACGGACCCGGTTGAGGCTCCTGTTTCTGCTCTCGCATGGCGAACTCAATGTCAAGGAACTGACCAAGATCCTGGGCCAGAGCCAACCCAGAATCAGTAGACATCTCAAGCTGTTATGCGAAGCCGGTCTGCTTGAGCGCTATCGCGAGGGCAGTTGGGTTCTGTTCCGCGTGGGCGATACCGGCGTGCCCGGCGCCCTGACGCGGTTGATCGTCGATCTGGTGCCGTCGGACGATGCCGAGATCCAGCGCGATCTCGTCCGGCTGGAGGAGATTCGCAAGGCCCGCGAGGCCGCGGCCGCGGAGTACTTCAAGGCCAATGCGGTGGCGTGGGACACGATCCGTTCCCTCCATATCTCCGAGGATGAGGTCGAGCGAGCGATGAGCGGCATCGTCGCCGACGGCCGGGTCGGAACGCTGCTCGACCTGGGCACGGGCACCGGCCGCATACTGGAGTTGTTCGCGGACCATTGCGCCCAGGGAATCGGAATCGATTCGAGCCATGCCATGCTGGCGATCGCGCGCTCCAACCTGGAACGGCTGGGGCTGACCCATTGCCAGGTCCGTCACGGCGATATTTTCCATCTGCCCTACGACAACCGGTCGATGGATCTGATCACGGTCCATCAGGTTCTGCATTTTCTCGACGATCCGGCAAGGGCGCTGCAGGAGGCGGCCCGCGTGCTGTGTCCGGGCGGCCGCGTGCTGATCGTCGATTTCGCGCCGCATGAGCTTGAGTTCCTGCGCGAGCATCATGCCCACCGCCGGCTCGGGATCGATCACGGACAGATGAAGGGCTGGCTGAATAAGGCGGGCTTGCGGGCGTGCAAGCACCAGGTACTGCCGCCGCGGGGCAAGACCGCGGAGGAGGGGCTGACCGTGTCCATATGGCTCGCCGAAACCGTCGGTGCCGCCGCGTCCGGGCGCACAACCCAGAAGCAAGGAGCAATTGAAACATGACCTTGGAGCACGCGGCGGATGCGCCCGATGAGCCGGAGATCAAGGCGTCGTTCGAATTCTTCCCGCCCAGTTCGGAAGCCATGGAAGAGACCTTGTGGAACTCGGTCAAGCGGCTGCAGCCGATCCGGCCGCAGTTCGTCTCGGTGACTTATGGCGCCGGCGGCAGCACCCGCGAGCGGACCCATGCGACGATCGAACGGATCGTCAAGGAGACCGATCTGGAGCCGGCCGCCCATCTGACCTGCGTGGCGGCGCCGCGCAGCGAGGTCGATGCGGTGGTGAACGCCTATCACGGTATCGGGGTGCGCCACATCGTGGCGCTCAGGGGCGACCCGCCGGACGGTGTCGGAAACCGCTACGAGCCGCATCCGGACGGATATCAAACGACAGCCGAACTGGTCGCCGGCATCAAAAAGGCCGGACCGTTCGAGGTCTCGGTCTCGGCCTATCCGGAGAAGCATCCCGAATCGGCCGACTTCGAGACCGATCTCGCCGTGCTCGCCGCCAAGGTCGATGCCGGCGCGACCCGCGCGATCACCCAGTTCTTCTTCGACAACACGGCCTATTTCCGCTTCGTCGACCGGGTCCGCGCGCGCGGCATCGACGTTCCGATCATTCCGGGCATCCTTCCCGTCAGCAATTTCGAAAAGATCGTCGGCTTCGCCGAGAAATGCGGCGCGGCCATCCCGGCCACTTTCGCCCGGCGCTTCGAAGGGCTTGAGGACGACCCGGAGGCGCGCAAGCTGGTCGCGGCCGCGGTTGCGGCGGAACAGGTCTCCGCCCTGCGCGAGCAGGGCGTCACCGAGTTCCATTTCTACACGCTCAACCGCGCCGCCCTGGTCTACGCCATGTGTCGGCTGCTCGGCCTCGGCGCGCCCGACGAAATGGCCGCGGCGTGAGGCGTGAACAGGCGCCCAAAGGCGCACACTCGTGACGGTTCTATTGGATATCTCGGCTTTGCGTGCCGAAACGCCCGGCTGCGCGCACCGGCTTCATCTCAACAATGCCGGCGCGGGGCTGATGCCGCAGCCGGTCATCGACGCGGTTACCGATCACATCTCGCTGGAGGCGCGGATCGGCGGTTCCGAGGCGCTGGCCGAACGAACGGATGCGCATGAGGCGGTCTATGCGTCGGTGGCTTCAATGATCGGCGCCGCGCCGGACGAGATCGCTCTGGTCGAAAACGCAACGGTCGCCTGGCAACGGGCGTTCTACGCGTTCGACTTCTCCGAAGGCGACCGCATTCTCACGGCGCGGGCGGAATATGCCGCCAACTACATCGCCTATCTCCAGGTGGCGCGGCGCACCGGCTGCGTTATCGAGGTCATTCCGGACGACGCCTCGGGCGCGACCGACCCGGCGGCCCTCGAGGCGATGATCGACGAGCGGGTCAAGCTGATTTCGATCACCTGGATCCCGACAAACGGCGGGCTGGTCAATCCGGCGGCGGAGATCGGACGGGTCGCCCGTGCCCATGGTATCCCCTACCTGCTCGACGCCTGCCAGGCGGCCGGCCAGATGCCGGTTGATGTCGAGGAGATCGGCTGCGACTTTCTGAGCGTGACCGGGCGCAAGTTCCTGCGCGGCCCGCGCGGCACGGGGTTTCTTTATGCCAGGCGTTCGATGCTCGATCGTGTCGAGCCGCCGATGCTCGACCTGTTCAGCGCGGGATGGTCGGCGCCCGACAGTTACGAGCTCAGGCCCGACGCGCGGCGCTTCGAGGTCTGGGAGAGTGCGCCGGCGCTCAGGCTGGGGCTCGGTGCCGCGGTCGACTACGCAATGGCGGTCGGCCTCGAAACGATCCGCGAGCGCGCCTGGGGACTGGCCGAAGGGCTGCGCGGGGAGCTTGCCCGGGTGCCCGGCATCGCCGTGCACGACATCGGCGCAGAGCGCTGTGCGATCGTGACCTTTGCCAATGATCGGGTTAAAGCCGACGAGATCGCCGGGAAGATGGCGGAGCAGGGGATCAATGTCAGCACCTCGACGCCGTCCAGCACGCTGCTCGATGCGACCCGCCGCGCGTTGCCGACCGTGGTCCGTGCATCGCCGCATTATTACAATACGGCAGGCGAACTTGAGCGCTTTCTGAGCGTACTTAAAGCTTGCACGTGAGAGTCTAAGTTCCGGATTCCAGGCAAAAAAGACCGCCCGCTAGGGGGTGACGGGCGGCCAATGACTCAGTGGCAATGTTGTTAGGGGAATCG
>JBPCWF010000387.1:0-3061 GCA_051009775.1 Hyphomicrobiales bacterium
CCAGCCGCATCGCCGGCCTGAGAAAGAAGAGCCGGGATCCCCATGTCTGGTTCGACAGTGTCGAAGAGGTGGTGTCGCGGGATGTCGGACTGATCCCGGTGCGCTACGTGCTGAACATCTACCAGTACTACATCGCGTTCAAAAACTATGCAGTGGGACTGGAGGGCCGGCGCGAGATCCGCGAGCAACTCAAGAAGGGCGACTGAAGAAAGCTGGGGCTCGGCAGCCCTAGGTCCGGAACCTGAAATCGAACTGCAGGCCGGTCCGGCCGTCATCGACTTCATTAGGTGCTTCCTGGCCGGCGCGGGTGCGCCAGCGCAGCCTGTCAGGGAAGATCCCGGTCCCCTCTTCGGCGGAGATATCGGGCCGCGCGCGCCCTTTTTCGTTCTCGTCCGATCCGTCTCCGAGATGCCGGTGTCGTGAAATGGTAAAAAGGCGCAGAAAAGTGGGCCGGTGAGGCCAATTTGGTGCGTTATGTCGGCCTCCTCCCATTGGCATTTCCGTGCGCCCGGTACAGAATGCGGATGGGCGCGGTGCAAATACATGCTGTCTAAAGCAGCTTAGAGTGAGTGGCTTCATTATGTCGTTTAGATCGATGCGTGCCCAAGGAACAGACGTGAGATGTTTCTGGCTGACCGTTCTGTTCTGCCTCCTGATCGCGGTTCAGATCCCCGCGGCCTTCGCCCAGGACGAGGAGGCCGAAGATGAAAAGCTCTCCGAGGGCCAGCTGGAGCAACTGGTAGCCCCGATTGCCCTGCACCCCGACTCCCTCTTGTCGCAGATCCTCATGGCGTCGACCTATCCGCTTGAGATCGTCCAGGCCGCCCGCTGGGTCGAGAAAAACCCGAAAGTCACCGGCGACGCGCTCGAAGACGCGATGGAAAAAGAGGACTGGGACGCAAGCGTCAAGTCACTCGCGGCCTTCCCGCAAGTGCTGCAGATGATGAATGACGAGCTCGAGTGGACGCAACAGCTCGGCGACGCGTTCCTGGCCCAGGACAAGGACGTTCTTGCTGCGGTTCAGCGGCTCCGGACAAAGGCGGACAAGGCCGGCAATCTGGAGACCACGGAACAGCAGACCGTGGAAACCGAAGTTGTGACGCGGGAAAGCGGCACGAAGGAGACGGTCTACGTCATCCAGCCGGCCGACCCGAAGGTTGTCTACGTGCCGGCCTATAACCCGACCGTCGTCTATGGCGGTTGGGCCTATCCGTCCTACCCGCCCTACTACTGGTATCCGCCGGGCTATGTGGCGGCGAGAGCCTTCTGGTTCGGGGCCGGCGTGGTCGCCGGCCGCGCACTGTGGGGCGGTTGCAACTGGGGCAGAGGGAACGTCAACATAAACATCAACCGTTACAACCAGTTCAATCGCTCGAACAGAAACAATCGCAACTGGAAGCATAATCCCAAACACCGCCGTGCCGTTCCCTACAAGGGGCGCAAGGCGAACAACCAATTCGGCAAACGCAACAACCGGAACGCCAAGAGCCGTGAGAACTTCCGCGGCCGCTCCGATCGTGGACGCCGGGACCTGAAGCGTCAGGGATCACGACAGGGTCAGGGCAAGAAGCAAAGACCCGGCGCCAAAAAAAGGCCGGCCGGCGGAAAGAAGCAGGCCAATCGCAAAGCCCGCCCCAACAAGAAGACACGGCCGGCCGCGAAAAAGAAACAGGGCAACCGCAAGGCCAGTGGCCAAAAGCGCAGGCAACCTTCAGCTAACAGAAAGCGCTCCCAGCCCAGAAGCGGCCAACGCCAGCGCCAGCGCAGTTCGGCCTATCGCGGCGCGGGCAGAGGCGGTCAGACCAGACAGAGCAGCTCGCGCGGCCGAGCCAGCCGTGGTGGCGGGGGACGCGGCGGCGGGGGACGCGGCGGCGGCGGGAGGCGCAGGTGAGCCCGATGGAAAATCCAGTGGTAAGTGGCGTACATTCACAGCATGCGATGAGACATATGACACCGTTGCTCAAAGCTTTCGTCTTCGGAATTTGTCTGACTTTCGTCGTGACGGCGAACCTGCAAACCGCGCTGGGCGCCGATGCCAAGGTCTTCGCCTCGCCCGAACAGGCCGCCGCGGCGCTCGTCGCTGCGGTCAAAAAGGAAGACCGGGACGGCGTTCTTGCCGTGATCGGGCCGGACAGCGAGGGCTGGATCCTCTCCGGCGACCCGGTCCAGGACAAGGAAGACGTGAAGCGTTTCATCACCGCCTATGAGAAAAAGAACGGGATCGAGAAGGAAGGCGACGAAAAGGCCGTTCTTGTGGTCGGCGACGACAAGTTTCCGTTTCCGTTCCCGATCGTGAAGACCGCCAAGGGCTGGGCGTTCGATGCCGAGCAGGGCAAGGAAGAGCTGCTCAACCGGCGCGTCGGACGCAATGAGCTCAACACGATCCAGGTGCTGCTGGCCGTCGCAGACGCGCAGTTCGAATATGCCAGCGTCGACCGCGACGACAACGGCGTCCTGGAATATGCCGCAAAACTTGCGAGCTCCGAGGGTGAACGCGACGGCCTCTACTGGCCGACCGAAGACGGCGAGCCGCTCAGCCCGCTCGGACCGCTCGTCGCCGAAGCCATAGAAGAAGGCTACGGGGATGACGAGGACGCCGAGGAGGAGGCTTCGGAAGCGGATGACGGCGCCGCCGGTGAAGCGTCATCGGAGACCGCATCGGCGGAAGAAAACGCCGGCGAAGACGAAGAGTGGAGCGACGATACGGAGCCCTATCATGGCTACCGCTTCCGGCTGCTGCCCCGCCAGGGCGCCAATGCGCCGGGCGGCGCCCATGAGTATATGGTCGGCAATCAGGTCATCGGCGGCTTCGCGATCCTCGCCTACCCGGCGACCTACGGCAATTCCGGCGTCATGACCTTCATGCTCAGCCATGAAGGCACGGTTTACGATGCCGATCTCGGACCGGAGACCGCAGAACTGGCCGAGGCAATCGAAAGCTTCGACCCCGGCGAAGGGTGGGAAAAGTTCGAGGTGAAACAAGCGGCCGAGTAGGCAGGCTGTTCCTGACAACGATCGGCCTGCTCGGCCGGTCGTTTCGGCTCGCTGTCGTACCTTACTC
>JBPCWF010000388.1:0-2552 GCA_051009775.1 Hyphomicrobiales bacterium
TCTGCGGACGCACCAGGCTGATACCAAGCTGTATCGCCTCAGGTGGCGGCTGTCTTTGCCGCCATGCGCTTCGCCCAGACTGCTTCGGGATTCCGATTCTTGCACAGGCTATGTGTCCTCGCGCGCATCAGTCGTCTGAAGGGAGATGCGATCATGCGTCCAGAACCATGCCGTCAAGTTCTCATATCCACGATCCGCGCCGTTGCTTTCTGCGCCATTCTGTCTCTTGGGTTGCTGGGTATCGCCGAGCCTGGCTTGGCATCGGAAACCGGCCTCAGCCCATTGTCTCCTCCGGACACGACCGGCCCTGGAGCGACGCTGAAGAGTTTTCGAGACAACGCAGAGACGGCCTACCGGACATTCTACGAATCCCGCAAGACTCCCATTCCGAAGAACACGCCGGCTCAGGCGCGGCTGATCCGCACGCTCGATACCAGTCAGCTGCCCGTAGCGGATGGCGCAAGACTGGCAGCCGAGGCGGCCATCCTGCTGAACGAGGTTCTGGATCGCGTCAGGCTTCCCGCGTATGACGAGATCCCCGACGCCCAAACCCTTCGGTCGGCGGCGAAGGGTAGACGCGTCGTCTACCGAATTCCCGATACGGATATTGTGATCGCAGAGATCGAGGAGGGGCCGAGAAAGGGCGAATTCCTGTTCTCGGCGGAGACGGTGGACCGCGCCCATGAGTTCTATGAGCACTCCCGCTCAATGAAGCCGCAGCCCGGGGCGATGAAGAGTTTGTACAGACAGATTTCTGTCGCGCCCGGGCACATGCTTTCGCGTACTTGGATCGAGCGCTTGCCGGACTGGGCGAAGGACCCCGTTTTGGATCAGGCGGTTTGGAAGTGGGTCGGCTTCGCGGTGATCATCGGCATTTGGGCTTTGGCATTGATGCTCCCGCGCCGCTATGTCCGCAGCCGTAATGGTGATCATCGATATTGGCGACGCTTCTACTGGGCGCTCGGAGCGATGGGCCTGACCTACTGTGTCCGGTATCTCTTGAAATCGCAGATCATCCTTATCGGAACCGTCTTCAGGTTTGTCGACTTCTTCGTCATCGCCGCCTTTTATGTTCTCGCCGCCGTCGCGCTGATAAATCTCGGCAGGGCGATCGCAAGGACGATCATCACCTCCCGCAAGATCGATCCGAAGAAGATCGACGCCCATCTGATCAATGTTTCATGTCGTGCTATCGCCTGGGCCCTTGTGGTCATCCTGTTGGCCGTGGGCGCGAGCAGGCTCGGAATACCGATCGAAGCCGTGATTGCCGGTCTGGGCGTGGGCGGTTTGGCTGCCGCGCTGGCCGCCCGGCCGACGCTTGAAAACCTGATCGCCGGCGTAACCTTGTATCTGGATAAACCCGTCAGGGTCGGTGAGTTCTGCCAGTTCGGAGATGTCATCGGAAGCATCGAGGAGATCGGTCTGCGCTCCACCCGCATCCGCCAGTGGGGAGGAAGCCTGATTTCGGTGCCGAACTCGCAATTCGCCGACTATCAGCTCATCAACTATGACAACATGAACTACATTCTGTTCCGCGGGAACTGTGATCTCCGCCTGGGCACGACCCCCGATCAACTGCGCGTCGTCCTTGCGAAACTGCGTGAGATGCTCTTTGCCCACCCTAAGGTCAACTGGCCGCGCGTGAGGTTGGTCGGATTTGGCGAACATTGCCTGAAGATACAGCTGCTCGCCTATGCCGATACGGTGAGTTGGAGCGAGTATCACGCGATTCGCGAAGACATATACATGCGGACGCTCGAAATCATCGACGAGGCCGGAACCCATCTCGCCGTCCCGGTTCAGATAATCCATCAGGCTCCCTACCAGGACATCGCCAACGACAAGGCATTGGAAACCGCTGCCGAGGAACAGGTCAACGCGTGGCGGGAAGCAGGAGAGTTACCGTTTCCCGACATGTCCGTGGCGCGGCGCGAAGAGCTTAGCCAGACACTCGACTATCCGCCCAGGGGGTCCGTCGACTACGAACCGACCGAGACACCGGGTCCATAGCGAGAAAAGGTCTGACCGAGGGTTAAAACGGCTCAAAACCAGCCCCTTGACCTGCACCCCGTTGCAGGACCTTGCCTCCGCTGACGACGCAGTTCTCTGACCCAATGTGTGCAGTTCATCATGAGCCTCGGCTTGAACGAGAATCGGATCATCGAAGACCTCGAACGCCTCGGTCCCGAGCACCAGATGATGAAGCCGAATTTTGATCACAGGGCAGACGGCATTCGGGGAACTCACCAAACCCGGCTCCCAGGCCGAGATGTCCAGGACACCACAGTTCTGGGACGGCCCGCTGCTGCATGCGCCCGGCTCCCGCAAGCCGGAGTGGCCAACTGTATGAACTTGCCGATTGGCTGATTGGAACAGTCCAATCCAAATCAAACAGATAAATACGCTAGCTGTCCCATCCTGCATAGTCCGGCGCCGCCAATCTCAATTAAACTCGTGTAACGGGCTCGGGAGATCGAACATATGCGATGACAAAATTGGTCGGTTAGTGGAGTAAATTGAATGAAGGCCATTGCGTTGAAACGGATCGGAGC
>JBPCWF010000389.1:0-2958 GCA_051009775.1 Hyphomicrobiales bacterium
GTCCATGGCTATGGCGAGCACACCCGCGACAGCCGGCGCCTCGACCGGTTGCTCCGGGGGTTCGCCAAAACCCATGGCGGCCGGATTACCCGCAAGAAGTTCCTGACACTGCCCCGGTTCCGGTTCCAGCGTGACGGGCGCAATGCGTGGCTCGGCGCCATGGCGACGGCAGGTCCGCCGGCCGATCCGGGACCGTTCACCTCTCTCGATCTCGAGCTGCCGCACGACACCGGCCAGCACCTGAGGATCGAGCGCACGAGCAGCGGCGTGATGGGGTGCGCCGCTCGCGTCGCCGATATGGTTCTCGCGACCCACAATCCGGCCACGGGCGATGCCCGTTTCGACAAGGCATTCAGGATCACCGGGCCGGACCACGCCCTTGCGGCTCGGTTGCTCGATGCGAACATCCGCGAGAAGCTGCTGGCGTCACCCGCGCCGCAACTGGACCTGCAGGTCGCAGGCCCGACTGTCAGCGTTCACCGCAACGGCATCGCGGCAACGCAGGACGAGCTTGAAGAAATGGTGGCGGTCGCAACGCTCGTTGCCGAGCGCTGCTGAGGTCGCTACTGGCAGAACAGGACCGTTTCCGCCAGCTCCTGCTTGACCGGCACGGTCAGCATGGTGAGCGGCATGCGGTGATCGCCGGACACGCAGACATAGCCGACCTGGACCTCATCCGCCTTGATCGGATCTCTCACCCACAAATTGACGCTGCATGAGCTCTTGCCGTCGCACTCCGCCGCCGCATAGGCGGTCAGGGTCTGACTGTCGCTCCAGCCCGGGCCGGTCGCGTTGGGCAGCTTGACGGAGGCGACCTCGATCTTCGCGCCGCCACCGAAACTGAATGCGATGAGCGCGACCGCCGCGGCAAGCGCGGCAAAGCCGGCCAGCCGCTGCACCGGGGAAAGCCCCTGCCAGAAACGCTGCAATCCACCCGGGATCAGGTCCATCGGTCACTCCGTTGTTCGTGGTCGGACTTAACCCTAACCCGATTTGACGCCGTCCGCGACTTTACGGCACCGCGATACCGGGTCAAAATGACCGCCCATTGAGGCCCTCCATAGATAGTCGGTTCAATACCGATCCACGCGGCGCAGAAAGACGCAGGAGGGATACGTGACGAGACTTGCAATCAGCCTGGCCATAGCGACGCTGGCTCTGTTCATGTGGAGCGCTGAACGGACCGGTGCGGAAGCCGCCGCCTTGAGCGTTCATGACGCCCTGGGCGGCGTGACATTCTCGCAGGTGGCCACGGTGAGCCACCGCCAGATCAAGCGCAGAAAACGCACCTACGGCACCGGCAAGCGCTATCTCAGGAGATCGAACCAGCGGCACTATATCTTGGACGGACGCGGGCTGCGCTATTACGGCTCCGGGCTCTACTATCTCGACCCCTACCCCTTCTACACTCAGCGCTGCCGCTTCCTGGCCGACTGCCCCTGCCGCTATCTCGCGGGATGCTGAGCCGCGCGCAGACAGCAAAAAGGGCCGCATTGCTGCGGCCCTTCATGAGTTTCGTGTGTCACAGGACCCCGGAACGGAGACCCGGTCCGAAGGAGGTCACAGGATCGACGAAGGCTGCTCCGTTGTTCCCGATATACATCCAAGGTCCTTTGACATCACCGAAGTCTCACTAGACATTGGATCACCTCCTTTCGTTTGTTGAAATCGGCCCCCACTATTGCCGCGTTCGCGCGCCCGCACAAGCATCTTTGCACGCCGCGCGCGAAGTTTTCCGTGCGATAAAATGTGGCGACAGGGCGCATCCAGACCCTAATGCCGTGCGGTCTCGAAACTGTGCGACAGGGTGTTCCTGACCACCTGCACCTTGCGCGTGGTCGGCGGCGTGTTGCGGCTGCGGCCGACGAAGCGGGGCACGCCGTCGGAGATCACCGAACCGATGGCCACGGGATCGCCGTTCTTAAGCCCATCCAGCGCGGTGCCCTGGGTGCCGCCGAGCGGCGCGTCCATGATCACGATGTCGGCAGCCTTGCCCGGCTGAAGCAGGCCCGTGTCGAGCCCGTAGACGGCCGCGTTGTTGCCGGTGGCGGCGGCGATGCACCAGGCCGGGTCGAGGCCGCCCAGGCTTGCCAGGTGGGTCATGGTATAGATCATGCCCAACGGCATGATGCCGCTGCCGGTCGGCGTGTCCGTGGCGATCAGCAGCCGGTCGAACCTGTCCTGCTCCATGCACAGCCTGGCGCACAGCAAGGCGGTCCTCAGATTGCCGGCGGTGCAGACCTGCATGGCGACCTCGCTCTCCGCCAAGAGCCGCGGGAAGTCTTCATCCGCAATCGCCACCGGCCCGCCATTGACGTGGAACGAGACATGCGGGTTGGCGGCGAGCACATGATCGCCGGTGATCGCCTGGCTGTCGGGGATCGAGGCGCCGCCGGTATGCATGGTGGTCACCAGCCCCGCTGCGCGGGCGGCCTCGACATGCGGCGCATAGTCCATCGGGTCGTCGAACGCGCCGAACCCCGCCTTGGCGAGCCATACGCCCTTGCCCGCGACCTCTTCGTAATCCTGAGGCGTCAGCACCGGCTCGATGATGATCGAGCCGGCATGAACCCGCATGCCGCCCGGGCGGTACTCGGCGAAGCACCGCTGCGCCGCCACCGCCAGTGCCTTTACGCCCTCCGCATCGGCCGGCCGGCCGGGCACATGGACCTCGCACGCAGTGATCGCCGTGGTCACGCCGCCATGGAGATAGCTGTCCAGAAAGCCGACCGTCTTCTGTCTGGGCGTGTAATCGCCGAAGGTGATGTGGACGTGGCTGTCGATCAGGCCGGGGGTCGCGGTCGCGCCGCCCGCGTCGATCACCACATCGGCCGCCGCGACGACCTCGTCACCGACCGTGCCGACCGCCTCGATCCGGTCGTCGGGACAGGCGATGGCATCGCCCCGGGTGACGGGCGCGCGCCAGTCACCGCTGACGATGGTGCCCAGATTTACAAC
>JBPCWF010000390.1:0-6971 GCA_051009775.1 Hyphomicrobiales bacterium
GCGATCCGACGGCACTGCTGGAGCGGCCGCTGCCCGAAGGACCGCTCTATGTCCATTTCGATTCCGACATCATCAATGCCGAGGAAGCGCCGGCGCAGAACTATCCGGTGCCCGGCGGGCCGTCGTCACACGACCTCAAGACCGTCTTCGACCATCTCGCGCGCTCCGGCCAGGTCGCAGCCGTTTCGATGACCTGCTGGACTCCGGATCTCGATCACGACGGCCGCAGCGCCGAGATCTGCATGTCGACTTTCGAGGCTCTGCTTTAACGAAGTGCAGCAGGCTCATATGGTCTTGGCTTCGGCCTCCATATCCGGGGCATCCGCCGTTCCCTCCGCTTTGGCGTCCGCACCGCCGCTGCCGCCGCGCCTGGTCCATTCGCGGGCGCGCTGGAACACAACATAGAGCACAGGGATCAGCACCACCCCCAGAACAGTGGCGGCCAGCATGCCGCCGAAAACGGTGATGCCGACCGACTGTCGGCTGGCCGCCCCGGCGCCCGAGGCGACGACCAGCGGCAGGACGCCCAGAATGAAGGACAGCGCGGTCATCAGGACCGCGCGGAAGCGCAGCCGGGCGGCGTCGACCGCCGCGTCGAGTATGCCTGTGCCCTGCTCGCGCAGCTGCTTTGCGAACTCCACGATCAGAATCGCGTTCTTTGCCGCAAGCCCGATCAGCAACACAAGGCCGACCTGCGCATAGGTATCGAGCGACAGGCCGGTCAGTATGATCAGGCCGAAGGCGCCGAGCGCGGCAAAGGCAACCGAGAGCATGACGGGAAACGGGATCATCCAGCTCTCATACTGGGCGACGAGGAAGAGATAGGCGAAGATGATGGAGAGCAGGAACACCAGGTTGCCGGCCGCGCCGGCCTTGATCTCCTCCAGCGCCATGCCGGTCCACTCATAGGTATAGCCCTCCGGCAGGGTGGTGCCGGCAAGATCCTGCCTCGTCTGCATCGCCTGGCCGGACCTGACGCCGGCGGCGGCGTTGCCATTGATGATCGCCGATCGGAACAGGTTGTAGCGCTCGATGCTCTCCGGTCCCTGGATCGGAGTGACGGTGACGAAGCTGCGCAGAGGCACCATGTCGCCGTTTTGCGTGCGGACATAGAGCTTGTCGATGTCCTCCGGTTTTGCGCGGCGGTCGCCCTCGGCTTGCAGGTAGACCCGGTAAACCCGCCCGAACTTGTTGAAGTCGTTGACGTAGTACTTGCCGAAATTGGCGCTCAGCACCTGGAACAGCTCGGATATGTCGATGCCTTTGGTCTTGGCCAGTTCCCTGTTCACATCGACAAAAAGCTGAGGCGAATTGGCCCGGTACGTGGAGAACACGCCGGTGAGTCCGGACTGGCCATTGGCCTCGACGATGACGCCTCCGAGTGTGGCCGCCAACTCGGCCGGTGTCCGGCCCTGCGTATCCTGGACGACGAACTCGAAACCGCCGGTATTGCCAAGTCCCGATATGGCGGGCGGGCTGAAGGGGATGACGGTCGCCTGCGGTATCGCCAGCAGCTTCGGGTAAACGCTGGCGATGATGCCATCCGAGCTCAACTCCGGCGCTGTGCGGTCGTCCCAGGGTTCGAGGACGACGATCAGGAGCGCGCCGTTTGGAATTACCGCGCCGGACAGGATGCTGTAGCCGCCAACGGAAATGACGTTGGCCACACCGGGGGTTTCGCGCACCAAAGTCTCGACCTCGGCCAGCACTTTCGTGGTGCGCGGCAAGGCGGCGCCGTCGGGCAGGCGGACATCGATAAAGAATGCGCCGCGATCCTCCGCCGGGATGAAACCGGTCGGTATCGATGTGCCGAGCAGACCGACGGCAACCAGGGCGGCGCCGAAGAAAACCATGCAGACCAGCGTCATCCGGACCAGTCGGGCGACCAGCCGGCTATAGCCGTCGCGGGTCGCGCCCAGGAGCTTCTCGAACCAGGCGAGCGGACCGCGCTGCGCCGCCCGGGGCGGCCTGAGGATGGTGGCGCAGAGCGCGGGGCTCAGGGTCAGCGCGTTGACGGAGGATAGCGTCACCGAGACGGCGATCGTGACCGCAAACTGCTCGAACAGGCGTCCGGTCAGTCCCGGCGTAAAGGCGACAGGCACGAACACGGCGAGCAGAACGAGCGTGGTGGCGATGACCGGCGCGGTCACTTCCTCCATGGCCTTTTGCGTTGCGCTGCGGGCATCGAGACCGTCGGACATGTGGCGCTGCACGTTCTCGACCACGACGATTGCGTCATCGACGACCACACCGATCGCCAGGATCAGGCCGAACAGGCTGACCGTGTTGATCGTGTAGCCCATGACCAGCAACACCGCGAAGGTGCCGATCAGCGAAACCGGAATGGCGATGGCCGGAATGAGGGTGGTGCGCCAGTCCTGCAGAAAGATGAACACCACGAGCACGACGAGTGCGAGGGCCTGCAGCAGGGTGATCACGACCTCGCGCATGGAGGTCTCGACATAGAGTGTCGTGTCGTAGGTGACCTTGTAGGCGAGGTCCGTCGGAAAGCGGGCCGACAGAACCTTCATCCTTGCCTGAATGCCGTTGGCGACTTCCAGGGCGTTTGCGTCCGGCAGCTGATAGACCGCAAGGGTGGCGGCCGGCTTGCCGTCCAGTCGGCCGAACCAGCCATAGTTTTCCGCGCCGAGCTCAAGCCGCGCGATGTCGCGCAGGCGGATCACCGAACCATCCGGCCGGGCGCGGATGACGATCTGCCGGAACTCGTCGACCTCGGTGAGACGGCCCTTGGCCTGGATCGTGTACTGGAACTGGGTTGCGGCCGGTGCGGGCTGTTCGCCGATCGCGCCGGCCGACACCTGGATGTTCTGGTCGCGTATGGCCGCGACCACGTCGCTGGCGGTGAGCGACAGGCTGGTCATGCGGTCCGGCTGCAGCCAGATCCGCATCGAGTAGTCGCGAGCGCCCAGGATGTCGACACTGGCCACCCCGTCGACGCGGGCCAGGGTGTCGCGCAGATTGATGCTGGCGTAATTGGTCAGGAAGATGTCGTCATAGGTGCCTTCGGGCGAGAACAGCGACAGCACCATCAGCATGCTGGCCGACTGCTTCTTCACCGACACGCCCTGACGGTTCACCTCTTCCGGCAATCGGGGCGTTGCCAGGGAGACGCGGTTCTGGACGTTGACCTGGGCCTGGTCGCCATTGATCCCGACGGCGAAGTTCACCGTCAGGGAGTAGCTGCCGTCGTTGGAGCTTTTTGAGGACATGTAGGACATGCCCTCGACGCCGTTGACCTCCGATTCGATCACCGCCGCAACGGTTTCTTCGACCACCTGGGCGCTGGCGCCGGGATAGTTTGCGCTCACCCTGACCTGGGGCGGGGTCAGTTCCGGGAACTCCGCGATTGGCAGGTTCACCATGGCCAGCACGCCCGCCAGCACGGTGACGATGGCGATTACGAACGCAAACTTGGGCCGGTCGATGAACAAGGTGCTGAGCACGGCGCCGCTATCTCCCCCTACTGGTTCGGTCTGTCAGATGCGCAGGTAGCGCCGCCTTGCGCACGCGGCGCTCACCCTTCCGCCGGAACAGGTTTCACCTGGGCGCCCGGGCGTACCTTCTGGATGCCTTCGACGATGATCTGTTCGCCGCTGCGCAGGCCCTCGGTGACGACGATTTCGGCATCGATCCGCCGGCCGATCGTGATTGGGCGGGCCTCGACCTTGTTGTCCGCATCGACCACCAGCACGAAAGGTCCGGCCTGATTCTGCTGCACGGCGGCCTGGGGCACGACCAGGCGTTCCTTAGGCTCCGCACTGGTGAACTCGACCCTAACGAACTGGCCGGGCAGGATGAGCTTGTCCGGGTTCGGGAACACCATGCGCGCCTGCAATGTACCGGTTGTGGCGTCGATCTCGTTGTCGATGAAATCGATCTTGCCCGGGTTCGGAAATAGCTCGTCGTTGGAAAGGCGGATTCGCGGCGTGAACTGTTCGACCGTGCCGGCCTTGGTGTGTTTCTCGTAGTTCAGGTGTTCGCGCTCGGAAATCGAAAAGACCACATGGATCGGATCCAGTGTGACCACGGTGGCGAGGACGCCGCTGTCGGTACCGATAAGATTGCCCGCGTCGACTGAACTTCTGCCGATGCGCCCGTCTATGGGAGATGTGATCTTGGTGTAGCCGAGGTTGATCTCCGCCTGCACCAGTTCCGCTTTCGCGGCGGCAAGATCGGCGCGGGCCTGGCCGGCCTTCGCCTTCGCTTCGTCCAGTTTCGCTTCACTGGCGGTGCCCTTCGCCGTCAGTTCCTCGTACCGCGCCAGCTGCCGCTCGGCCTCCCGGATCGTTGCTTCTACGCGCTGGACCGCGGCCGCGGCGGCATCGCGCCGGGCGATGAATTCGGCCGGGTCGATGTCGTAGAGCAGGTCGCCGGACTTGACGGTCCCGCCCTCCGCGAACGCGCAATCGAGCAGGACGCCCGTGACGCGGGCACGGATCTCGACCTTTCGGAAGGCTTCGGTCCGCCCGACAAATTCGACCGTTGCGGAAATCGGCTTGGATACTACGGGCGCGACGATCACCGCCGGCAATGGCTTGTCCGCCTGTGCGACCGCGCGGTGCTGCTCCGGACCGCCGAGCGCCCCCAATACAAGCGCAATGAGACCGGCGGTCCCTGAGATACACAACCTACGCACGGGATCTCTCCTCTCAGGAACCAAAGCAACACACTGGGTCTTGTGAACCGGTCGATGCCCTCGCCGCGCCCCCACTGGTTGTGGCGCGAGGTCATGAAAACCGATCTTATGAACGGTGCCGATCACGGTCAAGCGCCGCGGTCGTCCGATGAACCGCCGTCCTCAAGGCTGTAGGAGATTGCCTTCGCGATGAGGGCGTGGAGCGCGGCATCGTCTCCCGCCAGACTGTCGGGCAGCACGACGTAGTCTTTCTTTACCGGTGCCTTGGGGAAATAGCGTAACGCACAGGCGCCCTCGGCAAGCAACGTGTCGCGCACGGCCTCCGGCAGCTTGAGGGCAAGGCCCGCGGGCGACAGCGACATGAAGATCCGGCCGTCGGCATAGGCCGCCGCGCCGCTGAAGAAGTGCCGGCATTCGATCCCGGTGGACGGGTGCTCACGGTCTTCGAAACGGCCGACGATGTCCTGCAGTTCGGCACGGTATCGTTCGACCATTCGGGTTTGGCCTTACGCCCGTTCCCAGAGCCGCGGGAAGAAGGCGCTGTCTATGGCATCGCCCTCGCCGTGGCCGGCGGCTTCGAAGATCGCGCGTTCGCCGCTGGCCCAGTCGCCGCGATAGCGGATGCGGCCGTCCTGCGCCGTCATGCGCAGGGTGTAGCGGCGGATCGTGCGGTCGGGCACGGTTTCGGCCAGCGCGCCGTGCAGGGTGCGCATGTCGAACATGATGCAGTCGCCCGGCTTGCAGTCGAAGGCGACCAGGTCATAGGCGGCGGGGTCGGCGTCGATATCGGGCGGCGGTTCGTAGATCAGGCCGTTGACCTCGCCCGGTTCGCCAGCGGTCTCGTGGCTCTTGAAGAACACGCGCTGGAACAGCTTGCCCCAGAGATGGGAACCGCGGACGAAGGCGATGCCGTTCTCCTTCGGCGTCACCTCGAGCGGCAGCCACAGCACGCACATGGTGCCGTCGAAGTCGAAATAGGCGATGTCGTGGTGCCAGGGCGGGCGCGAGCGGGCGCCGGCCTCGCGCAGGAACCAATTGTCCATGACGAGGTTGATGCGCTGGGCGTCCAAGAGATCGGCGGCGATCGCGGCGGCCGGCGAGCGGTGGACGAAGTCCTCGAATTCCGGGAACAGGGACCAGACCCAGAAGTCCTCGCAATAACGCGCTTCGCTGCCGTCCATGGTGCGCGCCTCGAAGCGCGGGCTGGGCGCGGCCATGTTCTTGTCTATGGCACGGCCGAGCAGGTCGAGCCATTCGGCATCGAAGGCGCCTTCAAGGTGCACCACGCCATCGCGGTGGAAGGTCTCGATATCCGCGCCTGAAACAATGCCGCAGGGCGGTTTGGCGATCGCTGAAGACTGGCTCATTTTCTGGTCCTCCGGGGAGCGGGTGTCCGGCTCGCGTTACTTTGTGCCGTACATGCGGTCGCCGGCATCGCCGAGGCCCGGCACGATATAACCGTGGTCGTTCAGGCACTGGTCGATCGCGCAGGTATAGACCTGGACGTCGGGATGCGCGGTGGTGAAGGCCTCGATGCCTTCGGGTGCGGCCAGGAGGCAGGCGAATTTCAGATCCGTCGCGCCGACTTCCTTCAGGCGGTTCACGGCGGCGGAGACCGAGTTGCCGGTCGCTAGCATCGGATCGACGACGATGACCCGGCGCTCCCCTAGGCTCTCCGGCATCTTGAGATAATATTCGACCGCGGCCAGGCTTTCGGGGTCGCGATAGAGCCCGACATGGCCGACACGGGCCGACGGCACCAGATCCAGCATACCGTCGAGCAGGCCGTTGCCGGCGCGCAGGATCGAGGCGATCACCAGCTTCTTGCCCTTGAGTATCGGTGCCTCCATCTCGGCGAGCGGGGTCTCGATCACCGTGGTCGTGGTCGGCAGATCGCGCAGGACCTCGTAGCCGAGGAGCAGGCTGATCTCGCGCAGGAGTTGGCGGAACACGGCCGACGGCGTGTGCTTGTCGCGCATCAGGCTGAGCTTGTGCAGCACCAGGGGATGGTCGACCAGGGTCACTTTTTCATGCATCTGATAGCCTCCTTCAGACAATCTTCTTGTGTTCAGAACACCGAACCGTCGCTGACGATCCGGATCGGCGGGCCGCCGCCGGGCCGCTTCGTCTGTGCGATCCGCCGCCCGGCCGCCCAGGTTCCGCCCTCCAGGACCTTGGCCAGCGGCAATGCATCGGCGTCAAGGCCGAGTTCGGCCCGCAGGCGTTCGGCCACCGCTTCGATCAGGGTGACGGTGAGGGCGCGCCATTCCACGATGACCTCGTCTCCCGGCGCATGCGGCTCGGCCGTCACCGC
>JBPCWF010000391.1:0-3973 GCA_051009775.1 Hyphomicrobiales bacterium
CCTCAGGTCACCCAGGGTGACCGCACAATTCGCCATAACCGAACCTCATCAAGGTTCGGCCCCTCCCCTCGGGCATGGGGAAGTTCGCAGGTATGCAAACGAACCGCAACGGACGGAAAGGCGAAACGGGCGGTGGCTGTATGTCTCCGGTTGCCGGCGTTTCCCCCGGCGGTCTCACGTGGCCCGGCGCGGCGGGGTCAATGTCGCGCCGGTCACCGGGCCACGAAGCCGGTTCATTTGACGGGCTTCACCGTCATGCTGTTGCCGCGCCAGTCCTCATAGGTCTCAACACCGTTCTGCGGAGTGGTGACCGCGGCGTCCGGAGCGGCAATCCTGGCGCCCGGTCCGTCGGTCCAGTTCACGCTGCCGAGCAGAAGCCCGACGGCGAACATCGTGGCGCCGATCACGAAGACCCTGAATTTGTGCTGTATCTCGCTATCGGCCGCGCTGGGCACGCGATGCGTTATCGTCGACATGGCCAAGTTCCTTTCAGTGACACTTCGTCCGCGGCGCACAGCGCCGGTTCACCTCAGGAGATGGTGTGCCGGTACACATAAGGAAAATGAATGTTTTTGATCGATAGCATCAAAAGGGCTGATTCAAGAAAATCACCGAACCGGACCCTCCTGCGAAAGACGGGGAGCCGGCGTGCGCTGCCGGCTCCCCGCTTGTCGGTGCGCTCCCGGAGGCGAAACGGCTCCGGGTGGCGGGAAGACTATTTCATCTTCTTGATCTCTCCGCTTGCCAGCTTCTCCTGGTAGTTGGCCAGAAGCTCCTTGACCTTGGACATCAGGAAGTAAAGGCCGGCAATGTTGGCGATCGCCATGGCGAAGATCATCGCATCGGAGAAGTCGATCACCGGGCCGAGGCTCATGCTCGATCCGATCACCACGAATATGCAGAAGATGATCTTGAACACCATCTCCTTGGTGGTGCCTTCCCCGAACAGGTAGGTCCATGCCTTGAGCCCGTAATAGGACCAGGAGATCATGGTCGAGAAGGCGAACAGCACCGCGGCGATGGCCAGGATATAACCGAATCCTGCGAAGTTGCTCTCGAAAGCCTTCGACGTCAGCGCGATGCCGGTGACGCCGCTGTCGGGCACCCAGGCGCCGGTGATGGTGATGACCAGCGAGGTCATGGTGCAGATCACGACCGTGTCGATGAACGGCTCGAGCAGGGCGACATAGCCTTCCGTTGCCGGATGCTTGGTCTGCACCGCGGAATGGGCGATCGATGCCGAACCGATGCCGGCCTCGTTCGAGAACGCCGCACGCTTGAAGCCCTGGATCAGGGCACCGACCACGCCGCCGGCGACGGCGGTGGGCGCGAAGGCACCGGAGATGATCTGGCCGAACGCCCAGGGGATCGAGGTGAAGTTGATCAGGATGATGATCAGCGCCGCGCCGCAATAGACCACCGCCATGAACGGAACCACCTTCTCGGTGACCCGGGCGATCGACTTGATGCCGCCGATGATAACGATGCCGACGATGGCCGCCATGATCAGACCGAACAGCCAGCCCTTGCCTGCAAAGAACGGGAACAGACCCGACACCTGCGCGAAGGACTGGTTGGCCTGGAACATGTTGCCGCCGCCAAGCGCGCCGCCGATGCAGCAGATGGCGAAGAATATGGCGAGCACCTTGCCGAGCCCGGCCATGCCCTTCTCGGCCAGCCCTTTGCTCAGGTAGTACATCGGGCCGCCAGAGACGGTTCCGTCTTCATATTCGTTGCGGTAATGGACGCCCAGAATGCATTCGGTGAACTTGGACGCCATGCCGAGCAGGCCGGCGAGGATCATCCAGAATGTGGCGCCGGGACCGCCGAGATAGACCGCGACGCCGACGCCGGCGATGTTGCCGAGGCCGACGGTGCCCGACAGCGCGGTCGCAAGCGCCTGGAACGGTGTAACTTCGCCCGCGTCATTGGGATCGAGATAGTCGCCGCGCACAAGCTCGACCGAATGCCTGAAGCCACGGAACTGGATGAATCCGAAATAGAACGTGAAGACCAGGGCGGCGACGACCAGCCAGCCCACGATCAGTGGAAACTGCGTGCCGAACACCGGCACGGAATAGAAGACCGTCGAAACGATCGGGTTGACGATGGGCCCAACGATGTCGCTGATGGCCTGGTCGATACTGCTGGACTGGGCCAGTGCCGGACTTGACGACAACGCCAAGGCCGCCGGCCAAATAAGATGTCGGTTCATTATCTACCTCGTATCGGCTGAAATGTGCAATGGAACGGTTCACGCGGAGCCCCGTTCAGGGGACCATGGTGACCGGCACATTTGCGATTTGAATGAGATTGGCTGCGGTGCTGCCGAACACACGGGCGCCGATGGCGCTTGCCGACGTCCGGCCGACATAGATCTGTATCGCACCAATGTCATCCGCCACCGAGGCGATGACGTCCGCCGGCTTGCCGTGGCGTACCATGCCATCGACATTGATGCCCTCGCCCTTGAGCTTGGCCACGATCGGGTCGACGATCGCGGTCTGGCCGCGCACGAGTTCCTCCTCGCGGCGTTTGTGGCGCTCGTTGAGTTCTTCCGGTGTCAGGAAGCTGAAGGGCGACCAGTCCAGAACATGTAGGACGGTGACCGACGCGCCGGACGCCTTGGCCCGGTTCGCTGCGAAGTCCACGGCACTGCCGCTGCCGCCGTCATCGCTGACGCCGACGAGATAGATATCAGACAAAGCGTTTCCCCTTTTTAATCGTTTTCAGATCCGCCGGGCCGCCTCGACTGGTGACCCTCCCCACTAAGGGCGCCCAAAAGCTGAGCATCCCGCATGGCAGGATAGACCATCGCCGCATACTGTCAATTTCGCGGGATTGCTCAGTGCATATAATAATTTGCACGCAAATCTTTTAGCGGGACCTACAGTGCGTTCAGAGCGCGGTTCAGGTTGTCCCGGGCGTTCGCCTCATAGCGCGCGTTCAATTCCGGCACATCGTAGATTCGATCCCGTTTGAGGAATCCACGCAGAACCTTGCCGCGGCCGAGTCGGTACATGAGATCGCCGACATGGGCGTATTCCCGTCGGATGTTGGTCTCGTATTGGTCATAGCGCTCGCGCGTCTCGCCCAGGATCGCGAGGTCCACCCCGACGATCCATTTGCCGGTCTGCGTTCGGGGCTCGCAGTCGTGTTTCGTGTCGAGTACCAGCTCGACGGTAAGATCAGCCAAGGCCTCCTGCCCGAGATCGAGGCACATCTGCCGCGCGAGGTCGGCGCTCAGGTCCTCGTTGTCCGTACGCTGAGCATCGTAGATGCGGTCGTGATTGAGCCAGGCGATCAGGGCCGCGTCGAAGTCGGGGATGCTGTCACGATACTCGAACAGGATCGAGAGCCCGTGCAGGGTGTGCCGCCAGGAGTGATAGGGCGTCTCGGCCCGCGCGTGGTCTTCGCGCAATTGCGCGACGAGACGCTCGGGGTCCTCCGCACCGAGCTCGCGAAGCAATGCAACGACGGAGCGTTCGGTGTCAGTCGTGCTGTTGGGATGCCCGGTCACCGGTGGGTTCTCCACGGTTTGGTTTCGTGGAACGAGACTCTCAGGCAAAAACATTATTTCCGCAATATCATCGATCGCGACCAGGCCGCTCATGACCCGCCCAATGTCACCGCCCCTCCACCGTCTCCAGCACCTCCGCGATGCGCACCTGCGCGCGCTCCAGATCGTCCACCTCGCCGGCCATGAAGATGCGGCCGGAGGCGCCCATCTTCTGTTCACCGGCTATGCCCATGCCCGAGGGTCATCAACACATGGAGGATCGACTACAACCACCCGCGAGCACATTCGAGCCTGGACCGGCTCACACCAATGGAGTTTGCAACCCGGTCCAATGCAGACGATAACCAGAACAGACTCTCCTTATGAACGAGGACAATTTGGGGAGCAGGTCATGCGGTATGTCGGGATGCGGCAACGTCATGTCACAGGTTTTTGAGAAATATAGATCATAGC
>JBPCWF010000392.1:0-3541 GCA_051009775.1 Hyphomicrobiales bacterium
ATGACTGAAGGCGTTCTGGTCCCAGGCGCCGGCGAGCCAGTTGGCGGCAGCTGCCGCCGGCAGCGTGCCGCCGGTGACGAAACCGAAATAGCGCGGGCCCGCATTGGCAACGGTGGCAGGCGAGGCATGCTGGTCGAGCAGGGCGAGCACGTCCTCAGACGCCGTGCCCGCTTCGGGCAACGGACCGCCGAGTGCGGTCAGGCCGGCGATCGCGTCCTTGGAGGCGGCGACCGGGCGCTCGGCCAGCCCCTGCAGATAGCGAACGCCGCGCTCGGCGGCATCGCGCATGAGATCGGGATGCATCTGGTAGGTCTCCGGTGGAAGAATTCGGGCGCGCAGGATGACCGCTCCGATCCAATCACGCAAGAAGTATATGAAAATTCATACAGTAGAAACAGGCCCTTTGTTGCCGTCATGCGCGGACTCGATCCGCGCATCTCACGCGGCAGATTGCCGGATCAAGTCCAGCAATGACGGGATCGGGGTGCGAAACTTCAGCTGACAGAGCCGACAGCACTGCTAGACTTCGACCGCATTCACCACAGAGGCCGCCCTACGTGTCCCCCAACTTCGCCGCCTTCGACATTTCCGAGCATCACGAACGCATGATCCGCGCCCGTGCCGCGCTGACCGACGCCAAGCTCGACGCCTGCGTCGTGGTCGCGCCGGAACACCTCTATTATTTCGGTGGCTATGACAGCTGGGTCTCGGTCAACTCGCCGCAAGCCATGCTGTTCACCGGCGGCGACGACGCACCGACCCTGATCCTGCGCAACGTCGACCTCCCGCTTGCCCGCGAGACGAGCTGGGTCGAGGACATCCGCACCTATCACATGCACGCGGACGATTACGGCCAGATGGTGCGCGACGTGCTTGGCGAGAAAGGCGTGACCCAGGGCCGGATCGGCATCGAGCTTCAGTCCTACGCCCTGCCGCATGCGCTGGGCGCGCATCTGGCGGCCGCGCTCACGCCGATGGAGATCGCCGATGCGACGGAACTCCTGGGCGACCTGCGGCTGATCAAGTCGCCGGCGGAGATGCGCTATCTGGAGCGCGCGGCTCATTTCGCCGCCCAGGGCCTGCGCGCGGTCTACGAAAACCTCCAGCCGGGCATCAGCGAAATTGCGCTCGCCGCCCAGATCGAGAGCGCCATGCGCCGGGCCGGCAGCGACTATTGGGCGATCCCGACCGAGCTCGCATCGGGCGCACGCTCGGCCGGCGGCCATGCCACGCCGCGCGACAAGACGATCGACGCGGGCGAACTGGTCCATGTGGAATTCGCCGGCGTGTCGCAGCGCTACCATTCGACCGCCCTGCAGACGCTCGCGATCGGCAGCCCGGGCGCCAAGGCGCGCGAACTCTACGATATCGCCCTCGCGTCGCTGCGCGCCGGCATGGCCGAGGCGAAGCCCGGCGCCGCGGTGGCCACGATCGAGGAAGCCTCGCTCGAACCTTTGAGGGCGCACGGGCTCGAAGACGCCGCGATGATGCGCTTCGGCTACGGCATCGGCATCGCCTATCCGCCGATCTGGCTCGAGACGCTGCAGATCGCACGCGGCATCGAGCGGACGCTTGAGCCCGGCATGGTGTTCGTTCTTCATTCCTGTCTGGAGCTGCCGGACGAAGGGCTCGGCGTGGTCCAGGGCGGCACCTACGCGCTGACCGCCACCGGCCTCACGAAGCTGGTCGGGGCGGGCGATATCGAGCTGGTGATGGTGTGAAGGTGCGGCCGCACGTAGCCCCGTCCGCCATTCCCGCGAGCCCGGGAATCTTATGGCCGGAATGACGGTGACGAGTGAGGTGAGGTGACACGACTATGAATGCACACCCTGAAACCTTCCGGTTCGACTTTGCCGAGGTCAACGGCATCTCGCTGCATTACGCGGCCTGCGGCGACCGGCAGGCGCCGCTCATTCTGTTTCTGCACGGCTTCCCGGAATACTGGGCGGCGTGGGCCGATGTCATGCCGTATTTCGCACAGAGTCATTTCTGCGTCGCGCCGGACCAGCGGGGGTTCAACCTGTCGTCGAAGCCGGAACGCGAGAGCGATTACGCGACGCGGCATGCGGTCGAGGACGCCTTTCAGCTCACCGAAAGGCTCTCGCCCGGACGCCCGTTCGTGCTCGCCGGCCACGACTGGGGCGCCTCGGTCGCCTACGCCTTCGCCATGCGCCATCCCGACCGGGTGTCCCGGCTGGTGATCGCCAACGGGGTCCATCCCGGCACATTCCAGGCCGCTCTCCTCACCGACCCGGAGCAGATCGCGGCGAGCCAGTATTTTCACCTGCTGTGCAACCCGAAGGCGGAGGAGGTCCTGAGCCGCGACGACTATGCCCGACTCATGAACATGCTCGAGGGCTTCTCCGCGACCCCGTTCCTGACTGACGAGGCCAGAGCGCAGTACCGCGACGCGTGGCGCCGGCCGGGCGCGCTGACCGCCATGCTAAACTGGTACCGGGCATCGCCGATCTACGTGCCCGAAGCGGGCGCGTCACCCGATCCGGAAAAGGCGCTCAAGATCGACCCGGACCAGCTCCGGATCGCCATGCCCCACATCCTGATCCATGGCCTGGAGGACCAGGCCCTGCGCCCGTCCTCCTTTGCCGGCATTGAAGCCTACGCCCCGCAGGTCGAAGTGCATCGTGTGGAAGGTGCCGGCCACTGGATCCTGCACGAACGGCCCGGGCTGGTGGCTGAAACCATGAAGGATTGGTTGGAGAGGTGGCCGATCAGCTCAGATCCAGCGCATGGGCCTTGAGATCGGACAACTCGCAGACGTCGAGCGCGGCCTCGTGGGTCGCCTGCAGCACGACCCTGGGCGCGGCGCCGGCTTCGTGGGCCTCCTGCCAGCGCGCGGCGCACAGGCACCAGCGATCACCCGGCTTGAGGCCGGGAAAGCCGAATTCGGGGATCGGCGTCGACAGGTCGTTGCCGGCGCGTTTTGAGAAGTCGAGAAATTCGGTGGTGACCTGGACGCAGACGCAGTGCAGGCCGGCATCTTCCGGGCCCGTCTCGCAGCAGCCGGTCCGGTAGAACCCGGTCTTGGGATCGTCCGAGCAGGTCGCGATCGGCTCGCCATAGACGTTCTTCTGGAGTCTGGTCACGTTCATGTGAGATCCGTCCCATATGCCTGCCGCGCCCGCCGGGCAACGGTACCGGCTGGCCTCAAACAGGGCAAGAGATCCCCGGTTCCCTGATGGCTGGCGGGCCTAGTTCTCGTCCATCTTCAAGGCCGCGATGAAGGCTTCCTGGGGGATCTCGACCTTGCCGAACTGGCGCATGCGCTTCTTGCCGGCCTTCTGCTTCTCCAAGAGCTTGCGTTTGCGCGTGACGTCGCCGCCGTAGCACTTGGCGGTAACGTCCTTGCGCATGGCGCCGATGGTCTCGCGCGCCACGATGCGGCCGCCGATCGCGGCCTGGATCGGGATCTTGAACAGGTGGCGCGGGATCAGGTCTTTCAGCTTCTCGCACATGACCCGGCCGCGCTGTTCGGCGCGCTCGCCATGGACGATGGTGGCCAGCGCATCGACCGGCTCGGCAT
>JBPCWF010000393.1:0-12225 GCA_051009775.1 Hyphomicrobiales bacterium
GCTCAGTAACCGAAATCGCACACAAGTGGGGTTTTTGGGAACTGGGGCGTTTTTCGCAATACTATCGTTCCGCTTTTGGCGAACTGCCTTCCGCTACATTGAAAAATGCACGGCTTGAACGGATCAAGCAGTCGGTTGTGCTGGAGTTTCCAAGGTGAACGTACGTTGATGGATGGTCCGAGATCCATCTCAACAACTGTCGAGCGCGCGGATTGGCGCATTCTTACTCTTTTTCCAACGATGCGCTGCGGTCATACGGTCCGTCCCATACTGCATAGCGCCTCACAGGCTTTAGTCTGAATCAGGATTGTGCCGGACGACGCCCGTGTCGCACCCGCGATATTCGCCGCAGTGCCTTGGCCGCAGGTTTGCTGATTGTGCTCGTGTTCGGGGCGAACGGTCCGCGACATGCCGTGGCAGCGGAAAACAAAACTCCTGAAGCAGACGTATTCCGGTCGATGCGCAGTCCGTATCCGGCATGTCGATGCAAGCCAACCTGTCTACGAACTCGTGAACACGAAAAGTGCGTGGCTTGTCCCATACTGCATAGCGAAGTTCTCATTCCTCCTTCAGTGTAAAGGCGTCCGTCAAGCACAGGTCGACCGCTTGCTGAACTGGCGGGACGATAGAAAGCATATGTCCTGTGGTGCGCGGCGTATCTGCAATCTCGATGGATCGTCGATGATCAAATCGCGGTCCCCAAGCGAGTTGCAAGTGTGTATAGCGTGGAGGTTGTTGAAGGATGCTTCGAAGCTTGAGAACATCGCTGTTGACGGCTGTTTGCCTGATGACTCTTGGCACAGTCGCAACCGCGGCCGATCTGCCGCCTCCGGACGAAGAGCCGACGCACAGCGGCTGGTACATCCGTGGTGATCTGGGCGGCGCGCTGAGCGGTGCCAAACAACAACCCGGTTCAGAGTGGGCCTTTGCGCTCGGCGCCGGCATTGGCTATCGGGTCAACGAGACGGTCCGTGTCGATGTGACTTTCGACGGCGCGTTCGACTACGATTTCGGCGGCGCCTTCGGGAACAATGTCAACGCCTACAGCGTGATGGGAAACATCTATATCGATCTACCACTTAGCCCGTTCATCCAGCCCTATATCGGCGGCGGCATAGGCTGGGGCGAGGTCGACGGTGGTGCCTTCAATACGGACGACGGCGTTGCGGCCGCCGCGATGGCGGGTCTCAACTTCGACGTGTCATCCAACACTGCGATAGATGTCGGTTACAAGTTCCGCTATATCGGCATCGACGCCGGGCCTGTCGACTACTGGATCGACCATTCGTTCCGTGCGGGAGTTCGCTACTCGTTCTAGGGTCTGTGGAGTGTTGGAATGGGCTTTTTCTGAATCGGTTTGGTTCATCTGTCCAGGATCTTGCGATGAACTCAAACGGCGTTAAGCCCTTCAGGGTCTTGAGACACTTTCCACAGTTGTAGGCTTCCACGAAGGTTCTCAGATGCGTTCTGAGCTGCTCGTCTGGCCAATTGGCGCAGCCTCAGGTTCCCATTGAAGACCTACGTTCATCTGGAGAATGAGAAGGAAACGATCCAGCGCGTTTTCGGCACGCCAGTGTCACAGAAGTCGCGCAAGTCATTGAAAGGTGGAGAAGAATGAACCCCTTAGCAGGGCAGCGCCTTCAGCCACTCGGCCACCTCTCCACCGCCGTGTATGCTGCAGAAAATTCCTGCTTTCAAGCGGATTTACCCGCATCCCGGCAATCGCCCCTGGCGGAGCGAGCGGTGTGGCGAACCGGCTGAGCCGAAATTGTCGCAGATCCGCCACCCGCGGACAGGGTCCGCGAACGGGCCTCAACCCAAGCCCGTCGGTCGCGCTTTCACTGTGTCTCACGCGCAACACTCTCACGGGAACTGTTCGTTCTGCCCCCAACCCAGACGGTTATCGTTTGAACTCAAACGAATCGCCTGCTAGCGTCTGGCTACTCCGCACCTCCCGATTCGCGGAGTTCCTGTCTGGGGCGGGCAATGGGCTGGGGGCGGCGGCATTGCCGGCGGAGCACAGAGCCCGCCCTTTCTTCTCAAACACCACAGGTAAGATCACGCTGCCCGGCCGAAGGCCTGGCAAGTGCGTTACGGCCTTCCGCGCCCATGCCTTGGCCGGCCGGAGCACACGGGCCGTGGCCACGTTATCCACACCTCTCTACATCCAAGGATTGCTACACAAACCCGATGCGGGTTGATATAGAGGAGATAACAACAAAAAGCCCGGGGGTAGACAGGGTGCGTGCATGGACAATCTCCTCCGATCTTGGGTTCGGTCTCAAGACAACTGGGCCAACCGCAATCAGATGCCAACCGCGTTCGACGATGCGAAAACCGTTCTGAGTGTAATGCCGCTGGCCACGAGCATCCCGTTCTGGGATCAGAACCGGCAGGAATTCACCACACTCCATCGGCTTCAAGGCTCTACCTACCTCAAGCAGACAGCCGGATCGCAGACGTAAGACAACGCCTCGCCCGGTGCCTTGGCGGCGCGGGTCCGTCGACGGGCCGCCGACGGCATCGCCCTGCCCGGTTGCGCGCTCTTCGCCGGGACGCTAAACGGAACCTCCCTCGTCTCTCTGAAGGAGCGTGCCGATGCCCAAGGGCTACTGGATCGTCCATGTCACCGTGACCGACGCGGAGAACTACCCGAAATACATCGCCGCCGATGCGCTGGCGTTCGAGAAGTTCGATGCCCGTTTCCTGGTGCGTGGCGGTCAGTTCGATGCGGTTGAAGGACCGGCGCGCGAGCGCCATGTGGTGATCGAGTTCGAGAGCTATCAGCAGGCGCTTGACTGTTACAACTCACCCGAATACCAGGCGGCCGCCAAGCTCCGCCAGGCTTATGCGGAGTCGGAAGTGCTGGTCGTCGAAGGGCAGGACTGACGCCTTCGGTCCCACTATTGTGATGTGAACCAAGCGCGCGGGGGCTTTACATTGTGCTTTCACTTTATGTGAGTGAGGCTTATGTAGGGCATTAGAGCGTGTCGCGATCATTCCGATTCGCGTCATCGCCTTGGTTCTTCGTTAAAGCATGTCTTTATCCCGAAACCGGTGCCCACTTTCGGGAGACGTGCTCCAGGTTAGCGCCAACACACAAAACGGGTGCTCAGTCGTGCGAAACGGACAGACCGCAAAATTCACCTTGGCGGCGGCGATCTTCGCCCTTCCGCTCATCGGCGCCGTCGAGGCGGCGGCTGAGGGCGATTGGCCCTATAACTCGGGCAGCTCTCAGGATTACGAAAACAACTACGCCAAATACAAGACCAATGACGGCTTCGTGACCAATTTCGACAAGGAGCTGTTTCCGGTCAATCCGTTCGGCAATGACGGAAAACTCTACTTCCGCGACGAGGAAGTGCGCACCAGCGGCACCAGCGGGGCACGCCTCGAAGACAACAAGACGTCGCTGCAGCTTCAGTTCAAATTCTGAGGCCTTCGTCCGGGCCGGCTCACAGGACGGCCATAAAATTCGAATAGAACGACGCGCTCAAGCGTTATTGAGGCCCCATCTCGGTTTGGCGCCACGGCGCCCAGTTACGGAGAACACATATGCACACTGCACGTTTTGCCGGAAAACGCACGGGCGCTGCGGCGCTGGCGTTCGCGCTGGCCCTCGTTTTCGGACTGTCGGTCATCTCCCCCCTGCCCGTCCAGGCCGCCGGCGGCGGCGGCGGCACGACCCCGACCAAGAACTGCAAGAAGGGCTGGGTCTGGAGCAGTTGGAAGAAGAAGTGCGTCAAAAAGAATGCGGCGACCGATCAGGAGCTCTACGACTATGGCTGGCGCCTGGCCAAGCTTGGCCACTATGAACGCGCGGTCGAGCTGCTGCATGCGGTGAAGAACCAGAACGACCCGCGGGTGCTCAACTATCTCGGCTACAGCTACCGCAAGATGGGCCACCTGGAAAAAGGTATCGTCTATTACACCAAGGCCCTGAAAATCGACCCGGATTTCGTGCTCGCCCGCGAGTATCTGGGTGAAGGCTATGCCTCCAACGGTCAGATCGACAAGGCCGAGGAGCAGCTTGCCGAAATCGAAAAACGCTGCGGCACGGGCTGCGAGGAGTATCAGGAACTGGCCGAGGCGATCACCGCGGCGCGCAACGGCGATACGGTTTCCTACTGATCGAAACGCCAGGCGGGCCGGCCCGGGCCCGCCTGGCGGCACATGCTCTAACGGCGGGAGGGGTCTTCGCGACGCCGCCCGTTTGCATGCGCGGCCGCGGAAACACTTGGTCTGTTGCTTTCCCCGAGCAAAGCCGCTAACCACGTGCCAAGAGCAACGCAAAGCATCTCGAACGCCGAACATCCATCCCTGAGCGCAGACCCGCAGCAGTCGATTTCGATAGCGCATCGTTGTGAGCGCGCATGCAACGGAGGACGTCATGAGCGACGGACAGCAAGCACCAGGAGCGGCCCAGGCCGGCGGCTTCGATTTCAGGACGCTGGTTTCGGTTGCGTCCCTGATCGCAGCCGGCGCCGCGATCTACTACGCCTCGACGGTGGACGCGCGCGACCAGGTGGCCGCGCTGGAGACGTCCGTGAAGACGCTGACGGCCAGGCTGGACGGCCTGCCGGACGCGGACGGGGTCAAGCAGATCATCGGCGACACCGTGACGATCCCCGCGCCCGGGCCATCGGCCGAGGACGTCCAGAAGATGATCGAGACGTCGGCGTGCGCCATCGCCAAGCGGATCGACGCACTGCCGGATGAAGCGAAAGTGGGCGAGATCGCCGACCGGCGCGCGGCCGCCGCCGACAACGCCCTGGTCGACCAGCGTCTGTCAAAACTGATCGGCGCCGGCACGATACCCAAGGGCGCCATCGTCGCATTCGCCACCGCCTGCCCGGCCGGCTCGGCATGGAAGGAATACGACGACGCGCGCGGCCGCTTCCTGGTCGCCACCGGCAAGCATACCGACACGAATGGCACCACCCGCAGCTTTGAAGCGGGCATCGGGAAGGACGACGGCGGCTACCAGCACAAACTCACGCCGGAGGAGATGCCGCGACATCAGCACGCGATCGACCGCCAGGGTCCGACCCGGGGCATCACCGACCTGCCGCCCATCGGGACGGACGGCGCCATCATCTCAACGATCGAGCAGGAACTGAGCCATTTGTCGGGCGGCAGCAAGGCGCACAACAACGTACCACCCTATATCGCGTTGCCCTTCTGTGAAGAAACGTAGGACCGATGTGCGGAAATCATTGTTTTTTGGCATCAAATCAGCACAAATTAGTGAAACCGTCACAATGTTATGAGAATCTGACGGGAAAACTGCTAGCATACTCTCTGGACGTGCGAGCCGAAGCGTGTGAAATAGCGGCCGACAAAATTGGAGTGGCAGGGAATGAACTTCAGGAAAATCGCGATTTCAGGTGCCGTTGTTGTCGGGACCTCGATCGCCATGCTCAGCGCACCGGTCCAGGCGGCGGAAAACTTTATTCCGCGCGGCCACGCCTACGGCCCCGGTCAGGACTATCTTCCGCCGCTGAACAGCAAGCGTGACCGGATCAATGCCCAGGCGGATATCCGCGAAGCGGAGATTCAGCGCGTCAATCGCGAGACGCGGATCATGTTCGAGCAGATGCGTCAGCAGTTCGACCTCGACCTGACCAGGCCGGGCCGTCCTTATTCGCCGTACTGACGCCACGGACCGTTAGAGCCCTCTCGGAGAACTCCGGGACCGGGCGCCAGCCCCGAACGAAACCTCTGTTTGACCGTGCTCAGTGGCTGTGAAGCCACTCGCGCGCCTGGCGCTGCGCTTCGGCGATCTCGTTATTCGACATCTCGCGCGCGATTTCCGTGCGATAGTCCTTCGCCGTGCCGTTGCCTTTCATGGCGGCCAGATTGAACCACTTGTGGGCGCTGACCAGGTCGGGCGTGCGCTCACGTCCTGACGAGTACATCAGGCCCAGGTGAAACAATGCGTCCGTAGCACCGGACCGGGCTGCCAATTCTGCTTTATGTGCGTCCGAAATCTCCATGCGGGCCATGGTGACTTACCTCCTTGTTGATCTTCACCTCAGGTATTCTTTTGTATTCCTGAAGTGTTACTTGTGACCGCAAGGTTCCCCACCCTGCTTGCCCGCATCTTTGCCGGTTCCCTCAAATAACCCGTTAAATAACGGCCTTAATTTTCCTTAAATACAAGATAAATCAAATCTTATATTTAGAATTCGTTGACCACAGGCGTCCAGCAATTGTGCGGATTCCGGCCAGATGAGACGTCCGGCAACCTGCAAAAGATTCAGAGTCCGATAACCAAGCGGAAAATCATGCACGAAAACAGCGCCGCAAATCGCCCCTGTTCTCTAAGCGGTTTGAGGTCTTGCCATGGTGATGCCGCATGTTGCGCGGCACCTGGCACCATGCGATGAATATGGACGCCGGAAATGGAACGGTCGTGGAGCAGAGCCACATGAAAGACTGGGGCTTCAACAGGTGCCGTTCGTTGAAGCGGCTCATTGCCATCTGCGCCGTAGCGGCGCTTCAGATCATGGCGTGGGCCGGCTGTGCTTCGGCCGACAGCACCCGGATTCTCGGCGAGTGGCTGACCGAGGACAAGGTCTCCCGCATCGCACTGGTCGAATGTGACGACGCGATCTGCGGCGATATCGTCTGGATCGCCGAAGATCGCGCGAATAACGAACAGGGCCAGCCGGTGACCGATCGGAACAACCCGGACCCTGCCCTGCGCGACCGCACGATCCTGGGCTTGCGGATTTTCCACGATCTGAAGCCGTCCGAAGACGATGACAACACCTGGGTGGGCGAGGTCTACAACCCGGAAAACGGAGAGGTCTACAAAACCTTTGTCACGCCCCAGCGCAGCGGGAAACTGCAGGTCAAAGGCTGCATCCTGCGCGGCTGGGTGTGCAAATCGGAATACTGGACCCGGCCCGACGCGGTGAAGCCCGAGACCGACGAGAATGTGCGCTGATCAGCGCGCCTTCTGCTCGAACAAAAGCTTCCAGGCCTCATCGCCCTTCTTGAGATCGGTCGGGCTCATGCGGACCTCCTCGCCGACCGCCAGACCGCGCTGGACGGCGGGCCGGGCCATCAGCCGTTCGAACCACTTCTTGAGGTGCTTGAATTCGTCCAGGTCCTGACCCTGCCGCTTGTATGGCTTGACCCAGCCGATACAGGCCATATCGGCAATGGAATAGGCGCCGGCCAGGAAATCGCGGTCGCGCAGCCGTTTGTTCATGACGCCGTAGAGCCGGTTGACCTCGTTGCTGTAGCGGTCGATGGCATAGGGGATCTCTTCGGGCGCATACATTCGGAAGTGATGGGCCTGGCCGGCCATCGGGCCCAGACCGCCCATCTGCCAATAGAGCCACTGCTCGACTTCGACCCTGTCGCGGACCCGTTTCGGGTAGAACTTGCCGGTGACGTTGCCGAGATACTGCAGGATGGCGCCCGATTCGAAGACGCTGATCGGCTTGCCCCCCGGCCCGTTGGGATCGACGATCGCGGGCATCCGGTTGTTGGGCGCGATCTTGAGGAAAGACCGCTTGAACTGATCGCCGGCGGTGATGTCGACATATTTGACCGTATAGGGCAGCCGGCACTCCTCGAGCATGATCGACACCTTCCAGCCGTTCGGGGTCGGCCAGTAATAGAGCTCGATCGGCTTCAGCGGTTTCCTGGTCCTGGAGGCCGCCATGGGTCGTGTCCTTTTATGTGGTGTTTGGGGCAGAGCTTTGCCGTGCGGCCGGCTCACTCCGAGGCGGCCTTGGGCATGATCACAATACGTGCACTCATCGGCAGGTGGTCCGAGCCGACATCCTCACCGCGCTTGGGATAGGCCAGCGGCCGCAGTCCGTTGGAGATGAAGATGTGGTCGATGCCGAACTGTGCCAGGCCGAAGAAATGGGTCGGCCATGTCGGCTCGCTGGTGAGGCGCCAGAGACCTGAAAACTCCTGGAACGCCGCCAGCGTGAACGACCATTCGGTGGCGTTGAAGTCTCCGGCCACGATCACCGGATCCCCGACCTTGAGCGTCTCCTTGGCCAGTTCGCGTACCTGCAGGAACTGCGGTGTCACCGCCGGCGGGCGGGGCAGATGGGCGCCGATGACGGTCAATCCGCCCAGGTCCTGGCCGTAGCGTGCCCAGATGATCGGCGGGCCGCTCCACTTTGTCTTGTGGCCGGCGGACCGGAATGGCTTCTTCGACAGCAGTACGAGCCTGCAATGCTTGATCGCTATGCAGTCCGCACGATGCGGGTACTCGGATTTCAGCCGGTCGAGCAGCGGACGCTTGCTGGCGCCGAATTCCAGCAGAATGACGACATCGGCGTCCTCCTTGCGGATGTAGCTTTCAAGCGCCTGCCAGTCCTGATTCCGGAACCAGGTGTTGTAGGTCAGGATCTTGAGCGGCATTTCGCCGGCATGGACCGGCAGCACCTCGTCCGTCCTGGCGGCGAACATCGGACTGAGTCCGATCACAACCGGCGTTGCCAGCAGGCCTGCGCACAGGACCGGCAGCCACACCCGCCGCGCGATCAGCGCCATGACGGCGGTCGCGGCAAGGCCGATGAAGTGCAGCCGCAAATGGGACAGAACGTCGAACTCAATCCAACGGCCCGCGAGATAGGGCGCGGCCAACCCGCCGAGCGCGGCAATCAGCGCGACTGCGCAGATGACGAGCCCGACTTTGCCGAACCGGATATTGGGAGCCATGAGAACGCGCTGTGTGAGTCGTTTGAAGTTTCACTATCGCATATGCGTCGACAGGATACGCGAGGTCAAATGAATATGACCCTAATCCAGGTCAAGTTTTGCGCGCAGAATCTCGTTGACCGCCTGCGGGTTGGCCTTGCCCTGGCTTGCCTTCATCACCTGCCCGACGAACCAGCCGAGCGCCTTGGGCCGGTCCCTGACCTGGGCCGCCTGGTCCGGATTGGCCGCGATAATGTCGTCGACGATCTTCTCGATCGCACCCGTGTCGGTGACCTGCTTGAGCCCGCGCTCCTCGACGATCGCCGCCGCCGCCTCGCCGGTCTCGATCATGATGTCGAAAACGTCCTTGGCGATCCGCCCGGAAATCGTGCCGTCCGAGATCAGGCCGACAAGCTCGCCGAGCGCCTCGGGCGGCACCGGAGAGGCTTCGATCTCCAGGTCGCGCTTGTTGAGCGCGGCGAACAGCTCGCCCATCACCCAGTTGGCCGCGGCCTTGGCGTCGCGTCCCCGCGCCACGGTCTCGAAATAGCCGGCCGAGGCCCGGTCGGCGGCGAGCACGCCGGCATCATAATGCGACAGGCCGTAGTCCTTGACGAAACGCGCCGTCTTCTCGTCCGGCAGTTCCGGCAGGCCGGCGGCAATTTCGTCGACCCAGTCCTGCGTCAGCTCGAGCGGCAGCAGGTCGGGATCGGGGAAATAGCGGTAGTCATGCGCCTCCTCCTTTGTGCGCATGGACCGGGTCTCGCCGCGCCTGGGATCGAACAGGCGGGTTTCCTGCACGATCTCCCCGCCGTCCTCCAGGATGTCGATCTGGCGCCGCGCCTCATAGTCGATCGCCTGGCCCATGAAGCGGATCGAGTTGACGTTCTTGATCTCGCAGCGCGTGCCGAGCGGCTCGCCCGGACGGCGCACCGAGACGTTGATGTCGGCACGCATCGAGCCTTCTTCCATGTTGCCGTCGCAGGTGCCGAGATAACGCACGATGGCGCGGATCTTGCCGACATAAGCCTTGGCCTCGTCCGCCGAGCGCATGTCGGGCTTGGACACGATCTCCATCAGCGCGACGCCCGCGCGGTTGAGATCGACACAGGACTGGTCCGGCAGCCGGTCGTGCACGCTCTTGCCGGCATCCTGCTCAAGATGCAGACGCTCGATGCCGACTTCGACCGTTTCGCCGTCCGGCATGTCGAGCACGACGACGCCTTCGCCGACCACCGGCTGCTGGTACTGCGAGATCTGGTAGCCCTGCGGCAGGTCCGGATAGAAATAGTTCTTGCGGTCGAACACCGAGTTCAGATTGATCCTGGCCTTCAGGCCCAGTCCGGTGCGCACCGCCTGCTCGACGCAATATCGGTTGATCACCGGCAGCATGCCGGGCATGGCGGCATCGACCAGACTGACATGATCGTTGGGCGCACCGCCGAAGGCGGCCGATGCGCCGGAAAACAGCTTGGCGTTCGACGAGACCTGGGCGTGGGTTTCGATGCCGATGACGACTTCCCAGTCCCCGGTCGCGCCGTGGATCAGTTTCGCCTCCGTGGACGCGTGCACCGCTTCATTCATGGTTCACCTCACATCATCCGGCTTCGGGGCGCCGCCGGCTCATGCCCACCAGTGCTCCGGGCGGGCATCGAAGCCCGCGGCTTCCTCCAGGACGCCGGCACCGCGGAACAGGGTTTCTTCGTCGAACGCCTTGCCGATCAGCTGCAGCCCGAGCGGCAGACCGTCCGCCGACAGGCCGGCGGGCACCGAAATCCCCGGCAGGCCGGCCATGTTGACGGTCACGGTGAAGACGTCGTTCAGATACATGGTCACCGGATCGGTGATCTCGCCCGGCGCGAAGGCCGCATTGGGCGTGGTCGGCGTCAGGATCAGGTCGACCGCCTCGAAGGCCTGTTCGAAATCGCGCTTGATCAAGGTGCGGACGCGCTGCGCCTTGATGTAATAGGCATCGTAATAGCCGGCCGACAGGACATAGGTGCCGATCAGCACGCGGCGCTTGACCTCAGGCCCGAACCCGGCGGCGCGGGTGTTCTCGTACATGTCGGTCAGGTCGTCGCCGGGCACACGCAGGCCGTAGCGCACGCCGTCATAGCGCGCCAGGTTCGATGACGCCTCGGCGGGCGCGACGATGTAATAGGCCGGCAGCGCATATTTGGTGTGCGGCAGGCTGACCTCCCGGATCTCCGCGCCCGCGGCCTTCAGCCATTCGACGCCCTGCTGCCACAGGGCATCGACCTCCTGCGGCATGCCGTCGACGCGATATTCCTGCGGAATGCCGATGCGCATACCCTTGATGTCGCCGGTCATTGCCGCCTCGTAGTCGGGCACGGGCAGATCGAGCGATGTGGTGTCCTTCGGGTCGTGCCCGGCCATCGAGCCGAGCATGATTGCGGCATCGCGCACGGTGCGGGTGAGCGGGCCGGCCTGATCGAGCGAGGAGGCAAAGGCGACGATGCCCCAGCGCGAGCAGCGGCCATAAGTCGGTTTCAGGCCCACGGTGCCGGTGAAGGCCGCGGGCTGGCGGATCGAGCCGCCGGTGTCGGTCGCAGTCGCGCCCATGGCGAGGCAGCCGGCAACGGCCGAGGCCGACCCGCCGGATGAGCCGCCGGGCACCAGCCTGGCGCCATCGCTCTTGCGCCGCCAGGGATTGATGACCGGACCGTAATAGCTGGTCTCGTTCGACGAACCCATGGCGAACTCGTCGCAGCCGGTCTTGCCGACGAGCACCGCGCCGTCGCGCCAGAGGTTTGCCGTGACGGTCGACTCATAGGCCGGCATGAAACCGTCGAGGATGTGGCTGCTCGCCGTGGTCAGAATGCCTTCGGTGCAGAACAGATCCTTGATCGCGAGGGGGATGCCCTCCATCGGCCCGGCGGAACCATCGGCGAGCCGTCCGTCGGACCGCCCGGCCATCTGGAGCGCCCGCTCGGCGGTCTCGGTGACGAAGGCATTGAGCTCGCCGGCGGCGGAAATGGCGTCGAAATGGGCCCGGGTCAGCTCGACGGCGGAAAACGCGCGGGACTTTAGTCCGTCACGGGCCTCGGCCAGGGAAAGCTCGGTCAGTTCAGTCATGGGTCTGCTCTATTCCACCACCTTGGGCACCAGGAAGAAGTGATCGTCGCGTTCCGGCGCATTGCCCACGATGTCGTCCGGGATGTCGCCATCGGTGACGGCATCGTCGCGCTTCTTCATCTCCACTTCGACCACGCTGGTCATCGGCGCGACCCCTTCGGTGTCGACCTCGTTCAGCTGCTCGACCCAGTCGAGGATCGCTGAAAGCTCGCCCTCGAGCGTCCGGGCGTCCTCATCGCTCACCTTGATGCGGGCCAGCCGCGCAATATGGCGCACCGTTGCCTGATCGACGGACATTCGGGTTCACCTCGCCTTTGGAAGTCGTCCTGACGGTCCCGCGCGGCACGCATCGGGCGGGCCGGGAACCGGCGCGATAGATAGCATCGGGGTCAAGCCCCCGCAACGGATCAGTTCCGCCCCGCCGCCGTCATAAAGACAGAAAGCGGTTGCTTCTGC
>JBPCWF010000394.1:0-3622 GCA_051009775.1 Hyphomicrobiales bacterium
CTTAATTTGTGATTATTACTCACAAATATAATGAGAATTCATCGTTTGTCACCACCGGCGTTTATCCCCATGTTCCCCTCAACAGATTAAGGAGAAAGACGATGAGCACGATTCCTGCCCCCAGCCCGCTGTCTGTAAGACATGTGAGCCATTCTCATATTTATAGCCTTATGCAGGGCGCCATGACCATGGCGTCCGTCTGGGCCGACCGGATCGTTAAACGCCGCGAATTGCGCGATCTTCTGGCCCAGGACAACCGGGTCCTGAGAGATGTCGGCCTGCCGCGCGACGTGATCATGCGCGAAGCGTTCAAAGCCTTCTGGCGGGCGTAAGGACAGACCGCGTTTCCTCCCACACGGCCCGCACAAGAAATGGCGTCTCCATACGGGCCGGAGACGCCATTTTCTTTTGCGCCGCCATCACCGCAGGAAGCGCGTCCGGCACTTGTTGTGAAAGGTGCTACCACACCTTACCGTCATCCCGGGCAAGGCGCGGAGCGCTGCGACCTGGGATCCACTAGCGGTGGAAGCAAGCGATCGTCGCCCAGTAATCTGCGGTCGGCCAATGGATTCTCGCTTTCGCGGGAATGACGGTTGGGCGATAGGGCGTCAGCCGCGCAGCACGCCGCCGGTGGCTTTCTGGACCTGGGCGATGACCTTCTGGCCGACCGCGTCGATCTCCTCGTCGGTGAGCGTGCGTTCGCGCGGCTGCAGCGTGACCTCTATGGCGAGCGACTTCTTGGCTTCGCCGAAGGTCTGCACCGCCTTGTCGCCCTCGAACAGGTCGAACACGCAGACCCCTGTGATCAGCGCCTTGTCGGCGCCGCGGGCGGCGCGCACCACCTTGTCGGCCGCGACATCGGCATCGAGCACGAAGGCGAAGTCGCGGGTCACCGCCTGGAGGTCCGAGGCGTCGAGCGCCGGGCGCGTGGCGCCGTCCTTGCGCTTGGGTTCCGGGATCCGGTCGAGCACCAGCTCGAAGCCGACCAGCGGCGCCTTGACGTCGAACCGGTCGAGCACGCGCGGGTGTATCTCGCCGAAATGGGCGAGCTTGTTCTGCGGCCCGAGTTGCAGGGTGCCGGAACGGCCCGGATGGAACCAGGACGGCGCCTCGGCGACGATCTGCAGGCTGTGGACCGGCGCGCCCGCGGCCTGGAGCACGGCAAGCGCGTCGGCCTTGGCGTCGAACGCATCGACGGCGCGCGCGCCACCCGCCCAGTGCCGCTCGGCGGTCGCGCCCCGGCGGACGCCCGCGGCACACAGGCTCTCGTCCTCCGGCGCGTCGCCGGCATAGACCTGGCCGAGCTCGAACAGGGCGACCTCCTGGAAGCCGCGCGCCATGTTGCGCGCCACCGCCGCCACAAGGTTGGGCAGAAGTGAGGGGCGCATGTCGGAAAGCTCCGACGAGATCGGGTTGGCGAGCTTGAGCGCGGGCTGGCCGCCGCCGAACAGCTCGGCGTGGTTTTCCGGCAGGAACGACCAGGTGACCGCCTCGTTGAGGCCGCGCTCGGCCAGCATGCGCCGCGCCGCGCCCGTGCGGCGCTGAAGCAAGGTGAGCACCGGGTGGGCGACCTCGTGCATGCGCGCCATCGGTACCGACGGAACGTTGTCGAGCCCGGCAATGCGGCAGACTTCCTCGACCAGATCGGCCTCGCCATTGACATCCGGCCGCCAGGGCGGAACGGCGCAGTCGAGGCCGTCGCCGGTCTCGGTCACTTCGAAGCCGAGTGCGGTCAGGATGCGCTTCTGCTCCTCTACGGCCACATCGATGCCGCCCAGCCTGCACACCCGGTCGGTGCGCAGGGTGTAGTTGCGCGACGTATCGGGCGCCTTGCCGGCGATCACCGGACGGGATGCCTCGCCGCCGCAGAGATCGAGCACCATGCGGGTGCCGAGCTCGGCGCCGGCCCCGACGAATTCCGGATCGACGCCGCGCTCGAAGCGGTAGCGGGCATCGGACAGAATGCCGAGCTTGCGTCCCGTTGCCGCGGTGCGGATCGGATCGAACAGCGCCGCCTCGATGAACACGTTGACCGTGTCTTCGGTGCAGCCGGAAAGCTCGCCGCCCATGATGCCGCCGATCGCTTCCGGCCCGTTGTCGTCGGCGATCATGGTCATGGTGCCGTCGAATGAATACTCCTTGCCGTCGAGCGCCAGCATGGTCTCGCCGGGCTTGGCCAGGCGCGCATGGATGTTGCCCTTGACCTTGTCCGCGTCGAACACGTGGAGCGGGCGGCCATAGGCGTAGGTGATGAAGTTGGTGATGTCGACCAGCGCCGAGATCGGGCGCAGGCCGATGGCGAGCAGGCGGTGCTGCAGCCAGTCGGGCGACGGGCCGTTCCTGACGCCCCGCACATAGCGCCCGACGAACATCGGACATGGCGCATTGTCGGGATCGTCGAATTTCAGATCCACTCCGATCGGGCTGTCGAAACTGCCGGGCACAGGCTCCGCCTCGAGCGGCTTCAGCGTGCCAAGCCCCTTGGCGGCGAGATCGCGCGCGATGCCGCGCACGCCCAGCGCATCGGGCCGATTGGGGGTGATCTCCACATCGAAGGCCGGATCGTCGAGCCCGAGCGCCTCTGCCGCCGGCATGCCGACCGGCAGGTCGTCGGCGAGGTCGATGATGCCCTCGTGATCTTCGGAAATCATCATCTCGCGTTCCGAGCACAGCATGCCGTTCGATTCGACGCCGCGGATCTCCGCCTTCTGCAGATCGATGCCGGTGCCCGGAATGTGGGTGCCCGACGGCGCGAAGACGCCGGTCATGCCGGTGCGCGCGTTGGGCGCGCCGCACACGACCTGAACCACACCGTCGCTGGTCTGGACGTCGCAGACCCGAAGCCGGTCGGCATTGGGGTGCGGGCGCGCCTCAATGACCTTGGCGACGGTGAAGGCGGACAGGCTGTCGGCCATGTTGACGACGTCGTCGACCTCGAGGCCAACGCCGAGCAGGCCGTCGGCGATCTCGTCGACCGTGGCCTCGGTGTCGAGATGCTCCTTGAGCCAGGAGAGAGTGAACTTCATCGGCTCAGCCCTCCCGCCAGAGTGGGCACATCGAGTGCGCGGAAGCCGTAATGGTGCAGCCAGCGCAAATCGGCCTCGAAGAAGGCGCGCAGGTCCGGGATGCCGTATTTGAGCATGGCGAGGCGGTCGAGACCCATGCCGAAGGCGAAACCCTGGTAGCGGTCGGGATCGAGGCCGCCGGCGCGGATCACATTGGGATGGACCATGCCTGAGCCCAGGATCTCAAGCCAGTCGTCGCCGGTGCCGATCTTGATATGGTCGCCCTCGAACGCACAGCGGATGTCGACTTCCATCGACGGTTCGGTGAACGGGAAGTGCGAGGCGCGGAAGCGCATCTTGAGTTCGTCGACCTCGAAGAACGCCTTGCAGAACTCCTCCAGGCACCATTTGAGATGGCCGAGATGGGTGTCCTCGTCGAGCACCAGCCCCTCGATCTGATGGAACATGGGCGTGTGGGTCTGGTCGGAGTCGCTGCGATAGGTGCGGCCCGGCGCGATGATCCGGATCGGCGGTTCCTGCTTCTCCATGGTGCGGATCTGAACCGGGCTGGTATGGGTCCGCAGCACCATGCGCGAGCCGTCCTCGCGCGGGTTGAA
>JBPCWF010000395.1:0-2871 GCA_051009775.1 Hyphomicrobiales bacterium
GCGATGATCAGGAGCGCCACGGTCGGCAGCGGGATCGGTTCGGTGATGAACAGGATCGTGGCGACGATCGACATGACCAGCACCACATAGCCGTCGCGGCCGAGGCTTTCGGGATGGGGCAGGCTCAGAAGCAGGGCGCCGATGGCCATGGCCAGGAAGAACCAGCGTTTTTCCCAGAAATAGTAGAGATTGACCTGTGAGCGCACGACCAGCATGCGCTGGTAGCCGACACGCCTGAAGCGCATCGACCAGCCGCCGGTCTGCTCATAGGCCCTGAGGCTGTCGGTGATTATATTTGCGTCCACAGCGTACCCTTGCCCCACTCAACACTGCCGTCCTTCGCACTATTTCATGTTCGGGCACCGAGCGGCAAGTGATCCGCCTTGCAATTGACCCTTGGCCGTGATGAATCGGTCGGAGAACACAGTGCAACTGACGGGTGACAGGATGTCGGGGATCGACCGGGTCGTCGCGCATATCGACGAGAACTTTGACACCAGCATCGAACGTCTGTTCGAATTGCTGCGCATAGAAAGCATATCGACGGATCCGGCCCATGCCGGTGCCTGCCGGCAGGCGGCCGACTGGCTGGCCGGCGAACTGAACGGGCTGGGCTTCCGCGCCGATGCCCGCGAAACCATCGGCCATCCCATGGTGGTCGGCCATTACGATCCGCCGGACGGCGCGGGCTCAGCTCCCCATGTCCTGTTCTACGGCCATTATGACGTCCAGCCGGTCGACCCGCTCGATCTCTGGGACACGCCGCCGTTCGAACCCAGGCGCGCCACGGTCAACGGGTCTGAGCGCATCCTCGCGCGCGGCGCGGCGGACGACAAGGGCCAGCTGATGACCTTCCTGGAAGCGGCGCGCGCCTGGATCGACGTCGCCGGAAGCCTGCCGCTCAAGGTGACCGTACTGTTCGAGGGCGAGGAGGAATCCGGCAGCAAGAGCCTGGGGCCGTTCCTGGAGCAGCATGGCGAGGAGCTCAAGGCCGATGTCGCACTGGTCTGCGATACCGGAATGTGGGACGAGGAGACGCCCGCGATCACGACCCGCCTGCGCGGCATGTATATGGACGAGGTTATCGTCACCGGCCCGTCGATGGACCTTCACTCGGGCCTTTATGGCGGCATCGGTCACAACCCGATCCATATTCTGTCGCGCATACTCGGAGCTCTGCATGACGAGGAGGGACGGGTCACGCTGCCGGGCTTTTACGACGGGGTCGAGCCTGTGCCCGAGCATGTTCGCGACCAGTGGGAGGCGCTCCCGTTCGACGAAGCCGCGCATCTGGGCGGCATCGGGCAGGTGTCGCAGGCGGGCGAAGCGGACCGCGGCGCCCTGGAAAAGGTCTGGGCCCGGCCGACCTGCGACGTCAACGGCATCATCGGTGGCTATACCGGTGAGGGCACCAAGACCGTTATCCCGTCGCAGGCGTCGGCCAAAATGTCATTTCGGCTGGTTGGCCGGCAGGATCCGGCAAAGATCCGCACGGCCTTCCGCGACTTCGTGCGGGCGCGCCTGCCCGACGGCTGCACGGCCGAGTTCATCGATCACGCAGGCTCCCCGGCGCTGGAGATCCCGATGAACAACCCCCATCTCAGCCGGGCGGCCGAAGCGCTCGAAGCGGAGTTCGGCCGTCCCGCGGCCATGATCGGCAGTGGCGGATCGATCCCCATCGTCGGCAACTTCAAGACCGATCTCGGGATGGACAGCCTGCTGGTCGGGTTCGGTCTCGACGATGACCGGATCCACAGCCCGAACGAGAAGTACAACGTCTCGAGCTACCATCACGGCATCCGCAGCTGGGCCCGCATCCTCGACGCCCTGGCCTCGTGACCGGTGACGCCTCATGAAAGGCGACATCAGCGCCATAACCGGGCGCTTTCCCGATGTCCGCATCGCCTTTGTGGTGGCGCGGCGACTGGAGATTGCCGCAGCGCGGTCCGCGGCCCTTGAGGCGGCAATCGGAGAGGTGCAGTCGGCCCTGCGTTCGGCCCACAGTCTTGACGAAGTCGGCGGCATGCCGGGCATTGCCGCGTGGCGCATGGTCTATCGTGCCTTCGGCATCAAGAAGACGAGCTATCGCTCTTCGGTCGAACGCCTGGTGCGCAACGTGCTGCGCGACCGCGACCTGCCGCGGATCAACGGCCTTGTCGACTGCTACAACATGATCTCGCTCAAGCACGTCCTGCCCGCGGGCGCCGACGATGCGGACAGGATCTCCGGGGATATCGGCTTTCGCTTCGCGACCGGCGAGGAGAGTTTCATTCCGCTGGGGTCCGAGGACATGGTCGAGGACCCGCCGAAACCGGGCGAGGTCGTCTATGCTGATGCGGAGAAGGTCCTGTGCCGGCGCTGGAACTGGTACCAGGACGCCCGCAGCCCGGTGGTCGCCGGCACCCGGACCGCGGTGATCACTGTCCAGTGCGCCGGCAGCGGCAATCTGGATCCGGCGGTAAAGGAACTGACCGGGGCGCTGCTCGGCGAGTGCGCGGGCGAAGGGGAAACGGTCGTCGCCGATGCCGCCATTCCGGTCGTCGATCTGCCGGGCATCTAGAGCATGTCTCCCGAAAGTGGGTACCGGTTTCGGGAAAAAGACATGCTTTAACAAAGAGCCAGGGCGATGACGCGAATCAGAATGATTGCGACACGCTCCAGTCACACCCGGTTGAGCGCGGCGGCGAGACCGTGCGCCGCATCGCTCGGCAGAACCAGGCCGAGTTTGCCGCCGCTGGCCGGCTTCTCGATCCGGTTGGGCCCGAACTGACGGCCGTCGGGCACGGCGATCACCAGCCCCTTGCCGACATGATCGGCGGTCAGGCGGATCAGTCTGGCCGTGCCCGCTTGCGTCAGCTGGACGGTGACGAT